>JBEPZC010000016.1:0-12507 GCA_041641035.1 Candidatus Bipolaricaulota bacterium | reverse complement strand
CCTCGCTTCCCCAGATCTGATCGCCCACCCCAGCGAAGAGAAGACGGTCCTGTTGACCGTGACCAACCGAGGGAACACGGCAGCTCGAGTCTCTCTTGCGGTCACGAGAGCTCCGGTGGGCTGGCAGTTTCAGCTTCGAGAAAACTCCCTGACGCTTGCGCCCAGCCAAAGCAAAGCCGTCGCGCTGACGGTAAAGCCGCCCCAGAATGCAGAGCTCGCCCCCGGACGGTTCACCGTGCAGGCGACTTCCAGTGCAGCTCAGGACGAGCTCTCCTTTACAGTTGTGCTCTCGCCGTAGCATTTGGTACACTACAGCTATGGTGAAGATTCTCATTAGCGATCCGGTGCATCCCGATGCTCTCGCGTGGCTCCAGAAACAGCCCAATGCCCAGGTCACCATCCAGACGGATATCTCCCCCGGCGAGTTGCTGAAAGCGATCTCAGACTATGACGCGCTCATCGTGCGCAGCCGCACCAAAGTCACCAAAGAGATCATTGGCGCGGCCAAGAGACTGAAAGTGATCGGGCGCGCTGGGACGGGCTTAGATAATATTGATCTCGAAGCTGCTCAAAAAGCGAATATTGTAGTTTTGAACGCGCCAGGGGCCAACGCCAACGCCGTCGCTGAACTGACTGTGGGGTTCATGATCGCGCTCGCACGCGACCTGCCCCACGCCCTCACTGCTGTCTCGTCTGGGGCGAAAGTCGAAGGCTACGGGATCGAACTTGCCGGCAAGACCCTAGGGCTGATCGGCTACGGGCGCATCGGACGATTGGTGGCTCACTTGGCGTTAGCCTTCGGCATGAAGGTGCTCGCGCACGATATTATAACCCCAGAGCGCGTCGAGCCGGGGGTGCGTTTGGTTCCGTTAGAGACGCTCCTAGCGGAGTCGGACTTTGTCAGTTTGCATATTCCGCTCACTGCAGAGACGCGCGGCTTCGTCACGGCACAGCTTTTGGAGCGATTCAAAGTGGGAAGCTTTCTCATCAATACAGCGCGCGCAGACCTTGTCGACGAGAACGCTATCTTCAGCGCGTTACAGTCGGGAAGGCTCAAAGGCTATGCTGCTGATCTTTCCGCCAAGCAGTCCCCGTTGATTGGGCACCCGCGCGTCATACTGACTCCACACATCGGGGCTTCGACCGAAGAAGCCCAAAGGCGTGCCGGACTGGAGATCGTTGAGAAGGTCTGGTCAGCGTTGAATATCACTGCCTAAAGTGCTAGAATAAAGCTGTACAGGAGATTCGGACGAGGATGATATGCAGTGTTCTCCAACGATGACGAACAGCAAAAGAGAATGCGTAACTTTCGCAATATTACCCTGGTGATCCTCGTGGTGATCTTCGCTGTTATTCTGCTGCAATCGTTTCTAGGCAACCCCGACTCTGCAGAGAAGCAGATTCGATACTCT
Organism: Candidatus Bipolaricaulota bacterium; assembly: GCA_041641035.1. Lineage (GTDB taxonomy): Bacteria > Bipolaricaulota > Bipolaricaulia > RBG-16-55-9 > DRXL01 > JANXCC01. The sequence continues at coordinate 11,095 of JBEPZC010000016.1, read as the reverse complement.
GAGTTTCTCGCGCTGGTGCAGGCCGGCCAGGTGACAACTGTAACCATCAAGGGGACGCCTCTGGCGACCGTGTTCGGGCGCGTGCGCCCTCCCAGCGCCCTCAGCGACAACCCGCAGTTGGCTGTACTGGATGCCCAAAAACAACAAGAGCAACAGCGCAACACCAGAATCCAGAACTTGCTCAACCTTGGGGAGCGACGCCTCGCGTGGCTCCGCGCGCTAGAAGCCGAAGCCCAGACTCTGTCCTACCAACAGCTCCTTCAGCGTCAACTGGTAGGCTTGAGCATACGAGCAAGCGACGTAGAGCGCTCCCTCAATGCGATCATTCAAGCGCGCAAACAGAAGGCTGACGAGATCAGCGCCCTCACGCAGCAGATCTTGGGGACGGCAGACCGCTTCCGCACCGAAACCGTCATCAGCGACTCGCTCTTGGAAGAGCTGATCAAGAACAAGGTCATGGTGAGTTTCGAAGGCGCAAGCGATTCGTCATGGATCTTCTCAGTGTTGCTCTCGTTGCTGCCGTTCTTGATTATTCTATTGCTCTGGTATGGGATGATGCGGCGGATGCAAGGGGAGAGCAGTAGCGCCCTGAACTTTGGGCGCAGCCAAGCCAAGTTAGTGACGAAAGAGTACTCGCGCGTCACGTTCGACGACGTCGCCGGCATTGACGAAGTCAAGGAAGAAGTCCAAGAGATCGTGGATTATCTCAAAGACCCGCAGAAGTTCACGCGCATCGGGGCGCAGATCCCCAAAGGGGTGCTCCTCGTCGGCCCGCCGGGGACGGGCAAGACGCTCTTAGCACGCGCTATCGCCGGAGAGGCCGACGTGCCCTTCTTCTCCATCTCGGGTTCAGACTTCGTCGAGATGTTCGTGGGGGTAGGGGCAGCTCGCGTGCGCGATCTGTTCAGGAGAGCGAAAGAAGAGGGCAAGGGCAAGCGCGGCGTCATTATCTTCATTGACGAGATCGACGCCGTGGGGCGCAAGCGCGGCGCAGGCATCGGCGGCGGCCACGACGAACGCGAACAGACGCTCAATCAGCTACTCGCCGAGATGGACGGCTTTGACAAGAACGAGCATGTCATTATTCTAGCCGCGACGAACCGCCCCGATATTCTCGATATGGCGCTCTTGCGCCCAGGACGCTTCGACCGCAAGATTACAGTACCCGCACCAGACTCCAAGGGCCGCGAAGCCATCCTCAAAGTGCACGTGAAGAACAAGAAGCTCGCCCCCGATGTCGATCTCAAGGTCTTAGCGCGGCGCACGCCAGGGTTCGTCGGAGCTGATTTGGAGAATCTATGCAACGAAGCGGCTCTCTTAGCCGCCAGACGCAACAAAGAGTTTATAGATATGAAAGACTTCGAGGACGCCATAGACCGGGTGATCGCTGGTATTGAACGGAAAGGGCGGCTACTCAGCGAAGAAGAAAAAGTGAAAATCGCCTATCACGAAGCGGGGCACGCGCTCTTGGGCAAACTGCTACCCAAAGCCGACCCCGTTCATAGAATCTCGATTGTCCCCCGCGGGGAAGCGTTGGGGTACACATTGCAGTTGCCGCTCAACGATAAGTATCTCTTCACCAAAGAAGAGCTGTTGGATCGCATGACGGGGATCTTAGGGGGCCGTGCCGCTGAAGAGATCATCTTCGGGGAGATCTCCACAGGGGCATACGATGATCTCAAGAAGGCCACGGAGATCGCTAAGCGCATGGTGGTCAGCTACGGCATGAGCGAGCGCGTCGGCCCCATTAACTTAGGGCAAGAGAACGGCAACGTCTTTTTGGGGGTAGACTTGGTTCTGAACCGCGAGCACAGCGAGAAGATGTCGGCGCTGGTGGACGAGGAGATTAAAAATATCATTGAATCGTGTTATAAGCGAGCCAAAGAGCTGCTCCAGCGCAATATCGAAGCCCTGCACAAGCTCGCCAAGCGTCTCTTAGAGGTCGAAGTCTTAGAAGGCGAGCAGCTCGACGCATTGCTGAAGGACTCGCTGGTGTTCCCGCGTGAGCAAGCCCCGCAACCTGTCTAGCTCCTGTGATCACGCGATCTGTTGCTCTTCTCGGTTCGACCGGCTCGATTGGGACGCAGACGCTCGCCGTGATCGAAGCTCTCAACCGGGCCGGCCATAGCTTCTCCGTGGTCGCTCTTGCCGCGGGAAAGAATATAGAGCTTCTTGCAGCGCAAGCCCAACACTTCCAGCCCGCCCTCATCGCCATCGAACGCGCCAAAGACCTCAGCCAGCTCAGGCGACTACTCAAGAACTTCTGGAGCGGCGAGATCGTCGTCGGCAGTGAGGGCCTCCAAGCTGTGGCGACTTTCCCCAAAGCCGATCTGGTCGTCAATGCCCTCGTCGGGGCAGCCGGGCTGATCCCAACGCTTGAAGCGCTGAAGGCAAAAAAGATCGTCGCCCTGGCAAACAAAGAGTCGTTAGTCATCGGAGGACACCTTGTCCGAGCTCTCGCCCCAGACCCACGCATCATTCCCATAGACAGCGAGCACAGTGCTCTCTTTCAACTCATGCAAGCTCCCCAGCTCGGCGAGATCCAGAGAGTGATCTTGACGGCGTCGGGCGGGCCGTTTCGCACTCGGCCGCTCGATTCCTTCGCGCATATCACTGTAGAAGAAGCCCTGCAACATCCCACATGGCAGATGGGCAAGCGCATCACCATAGACTCGGCAACGCTCGTCAACAAAGCGTTCGAAGTGATCGAGGCCCACTGGCTCTTCGCTCTGCCCTATGAGAAGATCTCCGTACTGATCCACCCCCAGAGCGTCGTGCACGGCCTGGTCGAGCTGGCAGACGGCAGCATCCTAGCGCATCTGAGCACACCGGATATGAAACTCCCCATTCAGTATGCGCTCACCTATCCTGAGCGCATCGCGTCTTCAGTGGAGAGATTAGACTTAGTGAAACAGGAATTGGAGTTTGCGCCGGTGGGGCGACAGCGCTATCCGGCGTTCTGGCTGGTATGGGAAGCGGGGCGTCGTGGAGGGACCCTGCCGGCGGTCGCGAATGCCGCCGACGAGATCTTAGTGCAAAGGTTTCTGAACAACGAGATCTCGTTTGTGGGGATCGCGCGAGGGCTGGAGAGAGTACTTTCGGAGCACGTGAGCGTGCCCGATCCTAGCGTCGAAGAGATCTTTGAGGCCGATCGCTGGGCGCGCCGACGGGCTAGCGAGATCACTCCAGATTCGCTATGATATATACGCAGATTGAAGGAGAACGCAGAGTATGGAGAACGCGCGAAAATGGTTTTCTGTGTCGGCCGTATTATTGCTTGTTCTCGTCCTCATCATCGCGGTAGACAACTACAGTCGGGAGTGGAAGCGCTATCAGCGCGCATATCTGACAAAAGTCCTCACTGACAAGGTCCAAGCGGAGAAGGGTTCACTCTCTCTGCTCGATCGGATCGCAATTGCGATCAACGCCGAGATGAATCTCCAGATCAAGAAAGTCGTCACAGAAGTAGGCCGTAGCGCTGATCTGTGCATGACCTGTCACACCAACGTCGGCGTGCCGGGGTTCGACCAAGAGCCTCTGAAAGATTTACTTGAGACCCATAAGAACATAAAGATTATCGAGCAGCTGCCGTTCGACCAAGTGGGGTGCACCTCGTGTCATGGGGGCAATTCCCTCGCCCTCACATCTGAACTGGCCCACCATGAGATGCGAACCCGCTTCGCCCAAATCTTTGAAGAATCTCTTGAGAAATTGCGCTCCGAGCGTTGGGCGGAGCGCCAGCGAGGGATCGAGCGCATCCGCTGGATGACCGCTAATGATTTTGGGTTCGTCTTCAACGCGCCTCAAGAGAAGCGCGAGGAGGCGATCGCGCGCATCTTGGCGTGGTGGCAGCTTCATAAAGACACGTTCCTCGTCGAAGGCTTTGGGGAGCGCAGCTCGCCGTTTCGCACGGAAAACCCCCAAGCCAAAGTGATCGAAAGCCGAACTGATGTTTCTATCGCTGGGGAGCCGTTACAGTTTGTCGGCTCAGCAACGTGCGTTGCCTGTCATGGGCACCCAGAGATCAGCGATTTCTATATCCCCGAATCGAGCAAACGACACGTCGAGGTCTGGTTCCGCCCAGAGTTTATGACGAGCAAAAATATAGAAGAGTTCAAAGATCATCCGTTCATAGACGAAGAGACACTCAAGACGATGGACGTGACATGTGAAGCGTGTCACGGCCCGGGGAGTGAGTATACTAAACTCATGCAGAAGGGGATGGCCCTGGAAGCTGCGGGTCAGAGCATCGAAGCCGCCGCACTCCTTGGCAAGGCCAAAGAGATCGCGCGAGCCAACGCCAGACAGAACATCAGCGAGCACGATCCAGCTACAGGATACTCGCGCGTCTGGGCGATCTTCGAAAAGCTGATCGAAAAAGCGTTAGCAGCAAAGGGGCAGGAGCGCCCCACTGAATAACCCCATACAGCTCAGTTGACTTTTACGTCAGTCTTGCTTAGAATGAAGTCAGAGTATTTTACTCGGATTTTGGTGGAGCATCTGCTATGAGAGTGACGCGCAAGAGCGATTATGGGCTGCGAGCCTTGTGCACCCTGGCTCGACAGTACAACGGAGATCCCGTCTCGATTGGGCAGCTTTCTGCAGAGCATAAGATCCCTGAGCCGTTCTTGGAGAAGATCATGCAAGAGCTGCGCGAGCATGGCCTAGTCGAAGCGACCCACGGGCGCGGCGGCGGGTATCTGTTGAAAAAACATCCGTCATGCATCTCGTTGCGCGAGATCGTGCACACCCTCGATGGCCCGATCGCCCTTGTCGTGTGCTTAGATCCAAACTTACAATGCTCCATCGAAGCCAACTGCCCCACAAGCTCCGTCTGGGAGATCGTTAATCAGAAGCTCGAAGAATATCTTGGATCGCTCACGCTGAGCGATGTCCTCTCGATGCAACAATCTGAACGACGCATGAAGGTCTCATCATGACCCTCAACGAGCGTGCTCATGAAGCCCTCCGCAAGATCGAGATCCCCCGAGCCCGCAAGTCATTGAGCGATCTGGTCGAAGACCTCTCGATTGACGGGGGATCGGCTCGAGTGCGGCTGAAACTGCTTCCCGCGTATGTGTCGAAATCTCAGCTCAAAGCGTGGGCCGAGCAAGCCCTCAAGACCCTCCCAGAGATCGAGACAGTCTCTGTCGAATTTGCTCAGACTGCTCGGCCTCAACCGAGAGTGCCCCATCCGACGCACACGGTACATCTTCCCCAGATCGCCCATATCGTTGCGATCTTCAGCGGCAAGGGCGGGGTGGGCAAGAGCACCGTCAGCGTCAATCTCGCTGTAGTGTTAGCACAAAGGGGGGCGCGGGTCGGGCTCTTCGACGCTGACGTGCATGGGCCGAACATCCCCAATCTTTTGGGATTGAGAGAGCCCCCACAAGTTCGTGACGGCAAGCTCGTCCCGATCTTCACCTACGGCGTGCACACGGTCTCTATCGGCTTGCTCGTCGGTGGAGCAGACCCGCTCATCTGGCGCGGCCCGATGATCTCCAAAGCGATCAATGAACTCTTAGAGAGCACGGCCTGGCCAGAGCTAGACTATCTGATAGTCGATATGCCCCCAGGCACAGGGGACGCCCAGCTGGGATTGGCTCAAGATGTCAAGCTTGCGGGAGCGATTGCCGTGACGACGCCCCAGGAGGTCGCGCTCTCTGACGTGCGGCGCGGCATCGGGGCGTTCCAGAAGCTTGGCGTGCCCATCATTGGGCTGATCGAGAACATGGCGTATTATATCTGCCCGCAGTGCGGCCATACAGAATATATTTTCGGCCAGGGCGGTGGCCAGGCCGAAGCCCAGCGCCAGCGCATCCCGCTCTTGGGGCAGATCCCCCTCGATCCGAAGCTGCGCGAAGGCGGCGATGCCGGCATACCCATCGTGATCGCTGCACCGTCATCGCCTGCTGCACAAGAGTTCATCAAGATTGCCCAAGCTATCATTGAATATTTCCAACAAAACCCATACCGAGGTGACCACCAATGACTGAAGAAGAGATCCGCGAGATCATCCGCGAGAACGTCTTCGATCCCGAGCTGGGGTACAACGTAGTGGATTTGGGATTGCTCTATGACGTTGACATTCGCGGCGACAAGGACGTGCACTTAGAGATGACGCTGACGACTGTGGGCTGCCCACTGTATGAGCAGATTCAGGCCGATTGCGAGCGCGCCATCAAAGAGCGCTACGGCGAGGATGTCAACGTTGAGGTCGAGTTCGTCTTCGACCCGCCTTGGAGCCCCGAGATGATGTCGGAAGAGATCCGCGCCGAGATGGGATTTATCTGATCTCATGGCCCTCTGCACCTATTGCCATCAGAAGGCGGGCAAGCGCGCCTGCCCGGCCTTGGGGGATTTAATCTGCCCAAGCTGTTGTGGGCAGCATCGTGGCATCGAGATCAGGTGCCCCATCAGTTGCAAATATTTCAAGGCACACGAGCATTATCAACGCCTTCGACTCGCCGAAGAGTTTCACACTCTCTGGATAGAGAAGACAGAGCCGCTCTACAAAGCGGGCAAGGAGCGTCTGATCGATCTGATCGCCATGATCGAGATGCTCATCTATCAGTTCTATCGCGAGCGGGCTTTGGGCACAGATAGCGAAGTCGCAGAGGCCCTCGAATTTGTGAAGCGTCGGTTTGGCCCGCTCATGATTGTCGAAGCTGGAGGCACAGCGCTGGCTACGCATCTATGGAATGGGCTCCAAGAATTTTTGAAGAAAGAACCGATCACACCCGAAGAAGCGTCACAAGCGTTGCAGAAGATTCTAGAAATCTTCAGAGCCTACGCCGATCCCGCAAAGCCCCGTAAGTATCTTCATGGGATGCTAGGGCACGTCGAGAAGTATTTCCAGCTCCCCGATGAGCTGAAAGAGAGCCCCTCGCTCATTGCGACTCCTCAGATCATCACGTCGGGCTCGCTCACTTCCACGGAATAACCCACTCCCACTGCGGCCCGCGGAAGTACTGCCCGATAATGATGAGCACAATCGCCCCGACCATCATTCCCGCAAAGAGCGCTGTGGTCACCGGACGATCTCGCAGACGGCGCCCAACTGGCTGGCTCTTGTCTTTGCGCCAAAATTCTAGATACGGCTCGATGTACGGGATGGCCATCAAGAGCAAGATAAACAACGTGGGGATGATCACTCCCCCAATAGCTACGCTCGTGAATGGCCCGATGTTGGGAGAGATCGCTAATAACTCTTGAATGCCCACGAAGTACCACGGCGCTTTTTCGGGGTTGGGCGTGAACGACGGGGTCGCCGGCTCTTCGAGGGGTGCATCGCGGAAGACCGAATAGATCCCAAGGCCTGCCGTCAGCAAGAACAAAATCGTGAACGCGACATAGAGAAAGTACGGATAGGTGATGATCTCTTCTTCTTCGGCGGGCAGGCGCTTGGCGAACGCTTCTAAAATCTTCTCGATCTTCTCGTCGGTCAGCTCAAACTGCGTCGGCACCTCACGGGCCTTGTGATCTCGTGCAAGGTAGCTGAAGACGGCGTGGAGCACTTCGAAGTCGGTGGGGTCGCCGCCGCCCTCTAAGAGTGATTCTGTCCGGTTGCTCAGGTCTTTCAGTCTCTTGACGGTGATCCTCTGCGTTGCGGGAAGCTCTTTCAGAGGGATCTTCTCAGCAGCATAGGCGAGCACATCGCGTACCAGCCCTGGCTCGATCTGGATCGCCTCGGCGACTTCGTAGCCGGGCACTTCGATCTCTATATCTTGTGTGACGTTGATCTGACAAGAGAGTCTCCAGCCTTGGGCCAGCTGGTCGTCGCCCAACACGTCTCTTTCGTTCTGGTTAGGATCTCCGCCGCCCTTGAGGACGCGCACAGCACACGTGGAGCACTGCCCTTGTCCTCCACACGTGGCGGGAAGCTGGTCATCATAGCGATGCTCTTGGATGAGTTTTAAGAGATTCGTCCCAGGGCGAACATCGAGTTCTTTCTGGCCGAGGATGACGACTTTAGGCATATGAGCTACGCTTTCACTCCCGCTTCTTGTGCAGCTTGTCTGAGTCTCTCTAAGACGGGCTTGCCGCCGGGGTAGCAGCCGTCAATCTGGGCTTTTCCGGAAGCTACAGCTTCTGCGAACTCCTCACAAGTCTTATAGCCGCATGCCAAACAATCAAATCCGGGCAGCACCGCGCGCAGCTTCGCTGCCGCAGGCGAGAGCGCTGGAGCCTTTGGAGCCTCTTCAGCAACCTTGCCCTCGACCTTGGGCCAGGACATCACCAACGGCTTGAAGAGCTCGATCTTCAGATCGTTCTTCATAGAGATCTGACACGACAAGACCCAGCCCTCCTTGCGCAGTTTGTCACTTAAAGGGCCGAGCATCGCTGGGGTGATCTGCTCAGGAGCAAGCCCTTCTAAGACCTTGACACGACATGTGGCGCAGGTGCCCTTGCCCCCACACTGAGCAAAGAGATCATACCCAGCTTTTTTGAGGGCTTGCATTAAGTTTTGCTCCAAGGGCAAGACCAGCTCGTTGCCGTCGTTGACAATTTTGACTCTCGCTTCGCCCTCGACCGTTAATAGATTCTTTACTAGCCCGAGAATCAGAGCGACTGAGATGGCCATGAGGGCCATCGTCGCTACCGGCACGAGATAGACCATCTCATCCTCCGAAGTCGCGAATGTTGATCATCCCAGAGAAGCCGACGAAGCTCATGGCCATCAGGCCCGCGATAATGAGCGCGATCCCTGGGCCTTTGAGCCCTTCGGGGATAGGGGCAAAGCGCAAGCGCTCACGAATCGCCGCCATGAGAATAATAGCCAGCGCCCAACCGACGCCGCCGCCAAATCCAAAGGCTACGCTCTCCATGAAACCCAGATTCCACGTGGCAATAGCAAAGAGCACCCCACCCAAGATCGCACAGTTGACTGTAATCAAGGGCAGGAAGATCCCCAGCGAATTATAGAGCGCCGGGAGAAAGCGCTTCATGAACATCTCCACGACTTGGACTAAGAATGCTATGGTCACAATGTAAACGATGAGCGCAAGATAGCCCACGCCCAAGGGATCGAGGACAAAGTGCTTGATGAGCCAGTTGACAGGCAGGGTTATGGTCAGCACGAAGATCACTGCCATGCCCATCCCCGATGCCGATGCGTACTCCCCTGATACCCCAATAAATGGACAGATCCCCAAAAACGTCGTAAGCAGAATATTATTCGTTAAGATCGCGCCCAGAACAATCAGAAAGATGTCCATAGGTTAGGCGCCACCTCCGATCTGTCCCCCCGGCGAGAAGTGCTTGACGATCCCTACGTACAGCCCGACCAGCAAGAACGCCCCAGCGGGGATGATCATAATCACCCACGGCGTCCAGCCGCTGAAGATCTGAATCCCAAACAGACTGCCAAACCCTAACAGTTCCCGAACAATGCCTAGCAGCGTCAGCGACATGGTGAACCCCAAGCCCACGCCAAGGGCATCCAAGGCTGACAGCCCAGGGCTGTTCTGGCTGGCAAACGCCTCCGCGCGCCCCAACACGAAACAGTTCGTGATGATCAACGGGACGTACGGCCCAAGCGCTGCTGAAAGCGGCGGCAAGTACGCGCGCAAGAAGATATCGACGATCGTCACCCAGAAAGCGATAATGATCATATACGAGGGGAGCCGCACTTCTGCAGGGATGATCGTGCGCAAAGCTGCCACAGTGACACTCGATGCTACGGTAGCGATGAGGGTCGCCAGCCCTTGTGCCATACCGTTGATGGCCATGTTCGTTGCGCCCATGGTGGGGCACATCGCCAAGATCATTCGGAACGTCGGATTGTCGTCCCAGATGTCGCGGACTAATTCCTTCCAACCCTTGGTCTGAGGAAGCCGCTGCGTCAGGGGGATCGCTGCTGCTTGCTGTACCGTGGGCATCACTGCCGTCTTCACTTCTGCCATGCGCCTCAACTCCTTCTCACTCTCTTGGTCGTAAAAAGCATACTATAACAGTCTGCTTTTTTCAACATCGCTACTTTTGCTTTTTCTGTAAGGCTTTGCGCAAGTTCGCGATCGCCTGGTTCAGCAAGTCCCGCACCGTCGTGGACGTATAGGTCGCCCCGGTGATAGCATCGAACTGATTGGGGGCTTTGGGGCTAGTGGGATCGCGGAACTTGACAAACTCAATAGGGGGATCGGTCTTCACCCCTTTGAATTGGCTCCAGAAACGCTCTTCGGTCATGCGGAACCCCAAGCCAGGGGTCTCACCGATCTCGAAGGGCACCACATGCGCCCCGATGATCTCCGACAGATCAGGCGTGAGAGCCACTTGCATGGCAACGACTCCTTGAAATCCGCTGCCCACGATGCGAACGACATACGCCATCAGCTCTCCGCCAACCCGGTCTTTATAGATCTTCCAGTACGTGAAGCTATCAGCCTTGACCTCTTCGATGTGCTCTTTAAAGTACTGATCGACCTGAGCAGGGGAGAGCTTAGGCAGCCCTTCAGCGGGGAAGAGCTCTTCAGCTGTGTACAGCCCGGCCGCCACGAGAATACTGGAGCGCACGCGGGCTTTGGCGTTGGCTTCAATCGTCGCTTTGGTCACCTCATTGACGAGCGCTAAGAGCCCACCAGCCACAACCGCAATGATCGTGAGCACCGCAGTCATGCGCCACTCATATGGCCCGACTAGCTTCTTTTTCTTTGGGGTTTTTTGTTCAGCCATAGCGTCACCTCTTTTGTACCGCTGGAGCCGAAAAACTCTTTGGGATAGTGAATCTGTCAAGTAATGGGGTGAACATATTGCCGATCAAGATCGAGAACGTCACCCACTCCGCATAGCCGGTCAGCCCACGTCCCAAGACCGTCAAAACTCCTAACATGATACCGAAGATCCACCGGCCGCGAACGGTCATAGGGCTCGTAACAGGATCAGTCGCATTCAGAAACGCTGCAAAGAGCAACCCCCCAGAGAGCACAGCGTAGATGCCGTCGGGGAACCTTGCGGGGTTGATAAAGCTGAGAAACTGTGAGGTCACGCCGGCGCTCACGATCATCACGATCGAGACGCGCCAGTCAATGACCCGCGTCTTTAACAGATACAGCCCCCCCAACAGGACGAGAAGAGCCGACGTTGCCCCAAGCACATC
>JBEPZC010000015.1:0-12547 GCA_041641035.1 Candidatus Bipolaricaulota bacterium | reverse complement strand
CCATCAAGAGCAGTGCGCGCCATGAGCTCGATGCTGTGGTTCACGATAGCTCCGATTCGGGGCAGACCCTCTACGTGGAGCCGACCTCCGTGGTGAACGAGAACAACGCCATTCGTGAGCTTGAGGGGGAGATCCGCGATGAGCAGTTTGCTATCTTGCGAGAGTTAACTGCCAGACTCCAAGCGGAGATCCCCAAGATCGAGGAGACCCTCAAGGCGTTCGCGTACTTTGATATGCTCTACGCGAAAGCACAATTTGCTTTACACTTGCGATGCAGTCGTCCGCGCATAGTGAGCGAAGGCGAGCTCCATCTCATAGAAGCACGGCACCCCTTACTCGACCAGACAACCGTTGTGCCCATTGATATCCGTTTGGGTGCCCCTTTTCAAGGGATCGTCATCACCGGGCCCAACACCGGAGGTAAGACGGTTTCGCTCAAGACTGTTGGGCTCTTGACGCTCATGACGCAGTCGGGCATCCCCATCCCCGCGGCGCCTGAGAGCACGATCGTGCTCTTTCAGAAGATCTTCTCTGACATCGGCGATGAGCAGTCTCTTCAGCAAAATCTGAGCACTTTCTCGGCTCACATGAAGAACCTGATCGGGATTCTGAAGGAGATGGACCCGCACACGTTAGTGCTCATCGATGAGTTGGGTGCAGGGACTGATCCCGTAGAAGGTGCGGCCTTGGGGATCGCGATCTTGCAGACACTTCTTGACTCCGGCGCCAAGCTGTTTGTCACTACGCATTTGAGCGCGATGAAGCACTTTGCCTACCAGCATCCGAAGTTGAAGACGTGCTCTGTGGAGTTTAACGTTGAGACATTGGCGCCGACGTATAAGATCGTAGAAGGGATTGGCGCGAGCAATGCGTTTATCGTTGCCGAGCGATTAGGGTTGCCGTCCAGTGTTATCGCGTTGGCGAAGACGCACCTGACCGAGGGGCACGTGCGAGTCGAGGACGTCTTGCAAAAGCTTCAGCAAGAACGCGCTGAGCTTGCCCAGGAGCGCTTAGAGGTGAGTCAGCGCGCTCGTGAGATCGAGAAGATCAAGGCGGAGTACGTCAGCAAGCTCCATGAGATTCGCCAACGCAAGCAGGTCGCCCTCAGTGAGGAACTCCGGGGCATTGAAGCTCTGCTCAAACAGGCGCGGATGGCTTTGGAGGAAGCTCTTCATCTGGCGAAGCAGAGAGCAGACGAGCATGCGCTGCGCGAGAAGCTCAAAGCAGTGCAAGAACTCAGCGGTCATCTGGAGCACATAGACCAACACTTGCGTCCAGAGCCCTCGGAAATCCCCATGCGGTTTGAGGAGCTTCGCGAAGGAACGCCGGTGCAATTGAGGGGATCAAAGAGGGTCGGCATCGTGCGGCAAGTCATTCATAGGGATCGCATCGAGGTCGACGTGGGCGGGTTGCGCCTGTGGGCCAAGCTCTCGGATTTAATCCGGCCGACTGTGGCCCAGATGAGTGAATCGGAGCGTCGGAAGATCTCAGTCCATTTCGATGCAGCCTCTGCTCCGGCTCCGCCATTGGAGCTCAACGTTCGGGGTATGACAGTCAGCGAAGCCATCCGAGAGATCGATCTCTACTTGGATCGCTTAGTGTTGGCAGGATTGACGCGGGGGTATATCGTGCATGGCAAGGGGATGGGGATCTTGCGCCGTGAGATCCGAAAGCACTTGGCGACTCTGCCCTTCGTGAAGAGCTTTGAGTCCGCCCCACCCCATCAAGGCGGCGACGGCGTCACGATCGTCGAACTGGGAAGCTGAATATTCTTCGCTCCACGCCACCGCCCAGACGAACTCCTTCACCCGGCCCCACTGAGCTCTCAGCTTTCGATCTCGCAAGAGAATTGCAGCCTGCCCTGGCTGACAGAGTTGAACAATGATCTCGCGCAGCGCCGGAGCCGGGCGAACTCGTTGGGCTTTGATCGCTGCTTCTTTCAATGCCCAAAAGACACAGAAGCCCTCTACTGCTAGGTGCTCAGGGAAACAACGCGCTAAACTCTTGAGTTCGTTTTCAGCGAGCACGCGCTCCCCAAGATCGGAGCGCACAGAGCGAATGCGCTGTAGATCGACGCCAACAGGCCCATGTGGCGATAAGCCCGCAAGACCATACCCAGCGCTGTGGGCAAGGGAGATCTCGACATGGCGCGGAGCACATGGCACCCTCGCGTATGGTGCGCCGCTTTCGTCGTTCAAGATTTCGATATGGCCGAGAGCCAGCTCTCGCCCGGCTTCGCCGTGAAAATACGTTCGGATCAGTTCTTTGGCAGCCCAACGGCCGGCTAGCCAGTCTTGACGGCGTTGTGGTGCTCTGATTCTCTCAAATACGCCGATTTCTGCAGGGGTCAGCCAGCAAGAGGGGTCTGGAAAGCAACGCTGTGTCGTGAGAAGCAAGCCTGCTATGAGCTGTCTCATCGGAGATCTCTCTTCAAAATCTTCCCCACGGCACTCTTGGGCAGCGATTCGCGAAACTCGACGATGGTGGGCACTTTATACTTCGCTAAGTGCTCTGCGCAGAACGCTTTGATCTCATCGGCGGTCGGGGTTGTCCCTGGCTTGGGCACGATGAGCGCCTTCACCGTCTCACCACGGTAGGCATCGGGAACCCCAATCACTGCAGCTTCGAGCACCTTGGGGTGTTTATATAAGACTTCCTCGACCTCGCGAGGGTAGACTTTTAACCCTGAACAGATGATCATCTCTTTGAGCCGGTCGACGATATAAAAATACCCGTCGTCGTCCATGCGACCCAAATCCCCGGTGTGCAGCCAACCGTTGCGCAGTGCCATCGCTGTCTCTTCGGGGCGGTTCCAGTAGCCGGCCATCACCTGGGGGCCTTGAATGACTAATTCGCCGATCTCCCCGACGGGCAACTCCCGATCCGACTCTGGGTCGACGATCTTCGCATCGGTATCAGGGAAGGGGATGCCGATGCTCCCTGGAACTTGTCTGCCATAGAGCGGGTTGCAGTGGGTCACGGGCGAGGCTTCTGAAAGGCCGTAGCCCTCAACGAGCGCTGCGCCGGTCAGCTCTTCAAAGCGTCTCTTGACTTCCAAGGGGAGCGGGGCCGAGCCACTTATACACGCTTTGATAGAGCTGACGTGAAATTCTCTCACACGGGGATGGTTAGCGATGGCTGCGTACAGTGTGGGAGCGCCGGGGAAGAGCGAGGGACGCTCGCGATCTATGACTTTGAGCAGATCGTCTATCTGAAAGCGCGGTACTAAAATGAGCGCTGCCGCAAGAGCCATAGAGAGATTGAGCGCGACGGTCATGGCATAGACGTGGAAGAGGGGCAGCACGCACAGGCATATCTCTTGGGCGGGTCGGGCGCGGGGGAACCATGAGCGCGCTTGGAGAGTATTCGCTACTAAGTTTCTATGAGTGAGCATGGCCCCTTTGGGGATCCCCGTCGTTCCCCCTGTGTACTGGAAGAGCGCGATATCACTGCTTCGCACAGGGATCTCTGGAGGGTGAGCTGGAGCACCGCGTATGAGATCTGAGAAGAGATAAACGCTCGAAGGCACGGGCCTAATTCTCTTTGGGCGCTCTTTGAGTAGATACCCCAAGCGCAGCAGCCCAGGGAAGAACTCTTGCACCCCTGTGACGATGATGCGCTTGAGATGTGTCCGCCCTCGGATGTGCAGGACTTTCTCATAGAAGCGATCGAGGGTGATGAGCGTTTCTGCTTGGGAGTCTCCTAAGACGACTTGGAGCTCGTCTTCGGTGTAGAGGGGGTTGGTCTGGACGACCGTCAGGCCTGCTTTGAGTGCGCCGTAGAAGGCGATGACAAACTGCGGGATATTGGGCAACATCAGCGAGATCCTTTCGCCTGGTTGGGCGCCAATGCGTATGAGTGCTGTTGCGAAGCGGTCTACCATCTCGCGCAGTTGCCCGTAGGGAATTCGTTGCCCAAAGAAGATGAGCGCTGTGGCTTTTTCGTATTTTTCTGCTGAGCGATCTAAGAGATCATAGAGGGGCTTGTCGGGATAGGTGAGGGTGTGCGGGATATCCTCGGGGTAGTGTCGGAGCCAGGGCTTCGCAGTCATGGGAGCTTCACCGTAAAGAGTATACGGGGAAATGGGATAGATCTGCAAATTGATTTTCGTCACAGCGCTCGCTATACTGTTGCCTAATGAAGGTGCAGAGGCTGTTTGCCGTTGCTGGAGTTGTTGCGCTTGACCAAGTCAGCAAAGCGCTCGCTATGGGGGCGTTAGAGCCTGGCCGACCCGTCGAAATCGTTGATGGGGTCTTGCGTCTTTTGTTGACCTCCAACGACGGGGGGGCATTTGGGTTGTTTCAGGGCTTTGGCGGTATGATCACGGTGCTCGCTGCCGTCGTCAGCGTGGGGATTTTGGGGCTGTTGCTGTGGGGCCCACCGCAACCCCGCCCTCTGACCTTTGGTCTGATCGGCATTGTCGGAGGAGCTTTAGGCAATTTGGTGGATCGCTTCAGGCATGGCGCAGTCATTGATTTTCTCGAACTTCGCTGGGATCATCTCAGTTGGCCTGTGTTCAATCTCGCTGACACTGCTATTGTCATTGGGACGGGTTTGGTGCTGTGGGCCTTGCTCATCTATACTCCTGAAAAGAAACACGTATGAACGGCACAGGGGTTTTTATTGTCTTTGAGGGGATCGATGGGAGTGGCAAATCCACGCAGATTCACGCGTTGCACGAGCGTCTGCGCGAGCACGGCATCACCGCGTTGATCGTTCGTGAGCCCGGTGGCACCCCCGTTGGGGAGCAGATTCGGCAGATTTTGCTAGAACGCCCGTTTGAGATGACCCCCGTGACGGAGCTGTTGCTCTACGAGGCATCGCGCAGTGAGCTGACCCGCACTGTGCTGCGCCCAGCGCTTGAGCAGGGGCGTGTGGTGCTGGCGGATCGCTTCGCCATGGCAAGCTTGGCATATCAGGGCTATGGACGGGGCCTCGACTTCACTCTCGTGCACCAATGCAATACAATAGCGACCGAGGGGATCACTCCGTCGCTGACGATTATATTGGATGTCCCTGTTGAGATTGCGTTTGCGCGCAAGAGGGTCGGGTTTGATCGGCTGGAGCGAGCGGGACGGGAATTTCACGAGCGCGTGCGTGCGGGGTATCGTCAGTTGGCCCAGCAGGTGCCCAACACCATCCTGCTTGATGGGACGCAACCGCCAGATATACTGGCCGATGAGATCTGGCAGAGAGTGCAACATTTCTTGACCTAGGAGGACGACAAGCTATGGAATTTTCGTGTGGGCGGGACGAATTTCTCACGGGCGTGAAGATTGTCAGTCGGGCCTTAGGTCGGGCGACGAGCATGCCCATCTTAGCCGGGCTCAAATTGGAGACGAAGAAGAATCAACTGATGCTCTCTGCGACGGACTTGGAGCGCGCCATCTGGTGCTCCGTGCCTGTGGAGAACCGTGGTGGAGATGACGCGATAGTGCTCAACGGCGAGCTGTTGGTGAAGATCGCCACCACCTTGCCCGCTGAGACGTTCCACCTGAAGACGATCCCTGGCACGGGGAAGGTCGAGATTCTCTCCGGCGGGACGACGTTTGATCTCTTCAGGCTGTCGTTGGAGGACTATCCTGAAGTCCCGGCGCTGCCGGATAAGCCCATCTGTGTGGTAGGCAGGAAGCAGCTTGAGCGCAGCTTAGAGCTTGTCGCGTATGCCGCGCTGTCGGCGCGTGAGACCTCTCGCTTGAGCCTCACGGGCGTCAATATAGTCTTAGAGAAGGAGACGCTCAAAGTCGTGGCGACGAATGGGTATCGGCTGGCGCTTAAGGCCGAGCCGCTTGTGCAGAAAGCCTCCCAAGAAGGGGAATTCCTCGTGGCGGCGGACTCCCTGCGCGATCTGGCAGGAATCTTATCCCAAGTGGATACAGAGCACGTTGAACTCTATCAGTCTGAGAACTATCTCTTCTTCAAGGCAGGCTCGGTGGTCTTTGTGGGGCGGCTGATCGAAGAGGCGTATCCCGATTTTGAAAAAGTCATTCCGAGAGAAAACCCCATCGGCATCTGCGTTGAGCGCAAGCTCTTTTTAGAAGCGCTGCAGCGCGCGCAGATCACAGCGGCTGAGGAGTCTGACGCCGTGGTGTTGAATGTGGAGAACACCCAGCTTGTGCTGAGCTCGCAAGCTGCAGAGAAGGGCGAAACGCATGAGGTACTGCCCCTGAAGAAGGCGAAGAAGGGCGGAGCCCTCAAGATCAGTTTTCGCGCGGAGTATCTGATTGATGCCCTGAAGCGCCTCCAGAGCGATGAGGTGTGGTTGTGGCTGGCAGACGCAGAGAGCGCGGGATTACTCGAACCTGGAGAGAGCGAGGCCGATCAGGGCTTTTTGTATGTCTGTATGCCCATCAGAATGGACTTCTAATCGTTCTTGCGCTTTCTGAGAAACGTTGGGATATCCCAGTCGTCGGAGCGCGCCTCCTTGCGAATGCTGCGCTCGACTTTCTCGATGAGCTCCTCTTCGTCTTCTTCTAGGAGATCTATACCGCGCTTCAGCTTCTCTTCTTTGGAAAGCTCTTCATGCTCTTTGAACCCCGTGGCGATCACGGTGATGCGCACGCGCTCGAAGCCTTCGCGCACCACGGCGCCAAAGAAGATATCTGCTTGGTCGGAGAGCGTATCCCGCACTAATGAAGCCGCTTCCGTGACCTCTTCGAGGGAGAGATCGGGGCCTCCTGTGATATTTAATATCAATCGTTGAGCGCCCTCGATGGAGCCCTCAAGGAGGGGGCTTGTGATAGCGTTGCGCGCGGCATCGCGGGTGCGATTCTCCCCTTCACCTTCGCCGATGCCCATCAGGGCTGTCCCAGCGTTGCGCATCGTCGCCTCGACATCGGCAAAATCCAGATTGATCATCCCTGGGGTGGTGATCAGATCTGAAATCCCTTGGACACCCTGGCGCAAGATGTCATCAGCGAGCTCGAAGGCCTTCACCAGGGGCATCTCTGGTGGGGCAACCTTGAGCAGGCGATCATTGGGGATAGCTATGAGAGTGTCGACATATTGTCGGAGCTCTTCGATCCCTTTTTTGGCACGCTCGGCCCGCAGCCGCCCCTCGAACGAGAACGGCTTTGTGACGATAGCCACGGTGAGCACCCCTGCCTCGCGAGCTAACCGCGCAATGACCGGCGAAGCCCCTGTCCCTGTGCCTCCGCCCATTCCCACTGTCAGGAAGACCATATCTGTGTCTTCTAAGAGAGCGGCCAGTTCAGCTTCTGACTCTTCGGCAGCCTTGCGCCCGATCTCAGGGTTTCCCCCGGCCCCCAGCCCCGCGGTGAGCTTCGCGCCGATCTGGACTGTCCGGTCGGCCTCAATGATCGAGAGCACCTGGGCATCGGTGTTAACCGCGATGAGCTCGACATCTTTGATCTTGGCCTTCTTCATGCGGTCGACAGCGTTGCCTCCGCCGCCTCCTACACCGATCACCTTGATTCGTGCCAAGCCGTTTCGGCCCATAAAACCCCCCTAGCCCCGGAAGAATCGGTTGAGCCAGCGGAGCAATCTCCCAAAGACCCCAGCAAAGCCCTTGCGCGACGAACTCTTCAGCCCCCAGTATCGATGGGCTGTATCTCGTCGAGCCCTGTACTCTTTCGATTCCACAGCGTATTTAACAAGGCCGATCGCTGTAGAATAGATAGGGCTTTCCACAATGTCGCGCAGGCCATGGATCCCTTGGGGATTCCTCCCCAGCCGCACTGAGATATCATAGCGTTGGGAAACAAACTCCGGCAAGCCCTTCAGCAGTGAAGTGCCGCCAGTCAGGACAATGCCCGCAGGGATGAGATCCCGATAGCCGACATCTTCGATCTCACCCATAGCTAAATCGAACAGTTCTTCTAAGCGAGGCTCAATGATCTTGGCGAGTTTTCTCTTAGAGATCATCTTCTTCTCTTCACTGATGGTCGTGATCTCGATGCGCTCTTCTTCAGCGGCTTCATCACTCAAGCGGGGCAAGCCCTCTTGGATTTTGATGCGTTCTGCTTCTTCGTAGCTGACTCGCAACCCCACGGTGATATCGTTGGTGATATGCTCTCCCGCGATGGGCAGGATCTTACTGAACCAAATATCGCCGTCGCGGAAGATCGCGATATCGGTCGTTCCACCTCCAATGTCCATCAAGACCACGCCCAGCTCTTTCTCGGCCTCATTGAGAACGGCATAGCTGCTGGCCAATGGTTGCAGCACGATTTGCTCGACCTCAATGCCCAAATTATTGACGCAGCGCCGGATGTTGTGCACCGCGGTGATCGAACCGGTCACAATATGCACGTCAACTTCTAAGCGTGTCCCTGTCATCCCTACGGGATCTGTGATCCCCTCTTGGCCATCTACGATATATTGGCGCGGAATGACGTGGATGAGCTGGCTATCAGGGGTGAGCTGCACCGCTTGGGCAGTGTCGATCACCCGATGGACGTCATCGAGGGTGATGATCCTATCGGGGCGCGAGATTGAGACCGTCCCAGAATTATTGATCGAAGAGATATGTTTCCCTGCGATCCCCGCGTAGACGCGCTCGATCTTGACATCGGCCATGTTTTCGGCTTCTTCGATAGCGCGTCGGATCGAAGCTGTGGTCTCACCGATGTCCACGACAACACCCTTCTCCAGCCCGTGAGAAGGGGCCTTCCCCATGCCGATGATCTCGATATTGCCGTCCTCGACGTTACAGACTAAGGCGACGACTTTGGTCGTGCCAATGTCCAAACCGACGATGATCTCCCCCATTCCCTCATCACCATCCTTACCGACGAGCTCTTTCGCTGACGACAACTACACCCTCGAAACGCAGATCGAGCGTCTTGACACGACGATAATCAAGCGCACGTGCCAGATGGCGCAGACGCGCCAGGTCTCTCCGGAGGTCATAGATGTTCATCAAGACCTCCGGGCCATTGCGAAAAGAGAGAATCATGGTGCTCCCTTCCACATGCACAGTGTTGATGCGATTCAACAGATCCCCTGGGGCGTTCATCAGGGCATTTAAGGGTATTACATAAAAGGGGTCAGCCAAGCGGCGGCCACGCTCGGTTTCTACAGTATCTGGCTCAACCAGCAGGGGGCCCCAAGGCGGCGATGGGGCTTCGCTGTAGAAAAACCCTTCGGTGTCCATCCAGAAGAGTTTTTTCCCCAGTTGGGCGACCATGAGAGGCTGCCGTTCTGTGAGGATAACACGCACCCGCCTCCACAGCGCTCTTCTGACGGAGACGTCACGAACGTCAGCAAGACGCACCAGGGCTTGCCGCGCGGCCTCAGTGTCGGCCGTCAGCCAATGCATCCCGATCTGGATCGGAAATCTCTGCAGGACCGCCTCGGCTTGGATCCTCTCACCACCCTCGACGGTGATCTCTTGTATTGTCAGGTGCTTGTACCCTAGTCCTAGGAGCACAAGCCCTGCTACTATTCCTAGAACCACGCGTCGCACATCGCTCAGGAGACGACGGCGAGCTCCAGCTTCAACTCCACCCCCCAGTATTTAAGCACAACTGACCGGGCGATGTCAATTAGCTGAAGCACATCTCGACTGGTCGCCCCCCCTTCATTGACGATAAAGTTCGCATGCTTTGTAGAAATTCTTGCTCCCCCGACCCGGTATCCCTTCAACCCCGCTTGGTCGATGAGCTGCCCCGCGGTGGCTCCTATCCCTACCGGGTTGCGGAAGACACAGCCTGGGCTGGGAATCCCCAGGGGCTGGCGTTCCTTGCGCCGTCTCAACAGGGCCTCCCCATCCCAAGATTTCCCTGTTCCCAAGGCAAATTCTCCCTCAATCACTATGAGTCGTTCCCCCTGGAACCGGCTCGACCGATAGCCGAACCGACATTCTTCAGGAGTAAGAGTAATGAATTTTCCATCAAAAGTCAATGCCCCCACCCGCGTGACGACATCGGCGATGGCTCCTTCAGGGATTCCTGCGTTCATGACGAGGGCTCCGCCGACGCTCCCGGGGATCCCCACTAAGAAATCCAAATCGTGGAGCCCTAGAGAACGAACCCGTGAGATCAGCGCGGCTAAGCTTGCTCCTGCTTGCGCGCGGATTCTGTTCTCTTTGAGTTCGATCCGCCCCAACGATGGGCCCATCTTGATGACGATCCCCCGATATCCTTCATCAGGGAAGAGCACGTTCGTTCCGTTGCCCAGGACGATCCACGGCAGGCCCCGCTCTTGCGCGAATGCCAGGGTTTCGTTGATATCTTCGAGCGCAGCAGGGATGACGAAATACTCTGCCGGCCCGCCGATGCGCAATGACGTGTGTCGCGCTAGGGGCTCGTGCATTATAACGGTGCCGCGTAGACGGCTCTGCAGTTCTTCACACTTGTCGCTTGTAAGGGGTTTCATACGGATCACGTTGATCTTTCTGGGTCCAGAGTTGGGCAAGATGTTGCAACTCGTCGCCCAAGTCTCCTGCGCCAAAACCAATGACAAAGTCCCCCGGACGCAAGAACGCTCTCAGTCTGTGGACGAAATCCTCTCCACGGGGAAGATACGTGACGGCGTCATGGTGATGGCGCAGGGCTTCGATAAGCGAAGAGATATCTACACCGGCGATGGGGCGCTCAAACGCCGGATAGATATCAGTGAGTATGACCATATCTGCTAGATCAAATGATGTGCTGAACTCTCGGCCCAAATAATATGTGCGGGTGAAGCGATGGGGCTGGAAAAGCGCGACGATCCGAGGGGGATGCCAGCTATGGCGGATTGCTTGGAGATTGCTCTTGATCTGTTCTGGAAGGTGAGCGTAGTCGTCTACGATGGTGATCCCATTGCGGATGAGAATTTGGAAGCGTCTTTCTGGCAGCTGAAAATCTCTCAGATGAGCGGCCATATCGGCAAATGACAGGCCAAGGGTACGGCCCACAAGGAGTGCTGCTAACGCATTATAGACATTGTGAATCCCAGGGGCATAGAGGAGTTCGACTGCTCCTGCGCGCCGTCCGTGCCATGAGATCTCAAAGGTCGTGCGAGATTGCTGACAACGTATATCGTGGGCGACCAGATCAGCTGGACGCTCGATGCTATACGTAAGGGTCGAGGGAAGCTGCTCGATGACGGCGCGTCGGGCCCCAGGGTCATCGGCACACGCGATGCAGAGCTCGCTTTGGCTAGCAAACCGGGTGAAGCTCGCCAACAGGGCGTCTTCGCTCTTGTAGAAATTGAGATGATCGCGCCCGATGCTTGTGACGACTGCGATCTGAGGATAGAGCTGTAAGAAGTGTCCGTCGCTTTCGCACACCTCGGCGACGAGATATTTGCTCATACCGGCGCGTGCATGGGTGCCCAGCGTCGGGGAGGCCGCGCCGATGACGAAGGTCGGATCGAACCGTGCTCGCTCTAACAGGGTTGCAATCATTGCTGTCGTTGTGGTCTTCCCATGTGTGCCGGTGACGCCAATGGTGTATCGTGTGGCTGTCAAATCATGGAGGAGATCGAGTCGGTGGAGGATGGGCAGGCCTAAGCGCTGGGCTTCAAGCAAATCGCTATTATCTGGGGGGATGGCTGAAGAGACGATCACGTGAGTAGCATCGTGCAGGTGCGATGCTGAGTGCCCCAAGGAGACGGGGATGCCCAGGGAGCGGAGTTCCCTGGTGCGTCGGTTCTCTTCGATATTAC
Organism: Candidatus Bipolaricaulota bacterium; assembly: GCA_041641035.1. Lineage (GTDB taxonomy): Bacteria > Bipolaricaulota > Bipolaricaulia > RBG-16-55-9 > DRXL01 > JANXCC01. The sequence goes on along the minus strand of JBEPZC010000015.1, from coordinate 934 downwards.
ACCCGCTGATGCGGAACCCCAGCTCAGAATAGACTTTGGCCAACCCACTCATGCCGTCGCCGCCGATCCCGATAAAGTGCAAATGTGTTGCATGTTGACGTAGCATCAGAAAGCACCTCGCGCAGAATGAGAGTGAGCGCATCTGCACGCTGAGTCGCCTGTGGCTTGCGGTGCAGAGCGTTTTTGATCTCCTGGACGAGCCGTCCAGGGGTGAGTTGCGACTCTGGCAAAAGAATGAAATTGTTTCGGTCGAGCTGTTTGGCGTTAGCTGTCTGGTGATCACCCGCGGCCAGGGGCCAAGGGATAACAATCGCGGGCTTGCCCAAAGCCGCGAGCTCCGCGAGCGTTGCTGCGCCAGCGCGACAGATCACCACGTCAGCTGTGGCCAAAGCCACGCCCATCTCGTGAATATAGGGGACGAAGACCATATGAGTGCTCTGCGAGACGGTCGGCTCTTTTCCCCCCGTAACGATCAAGAATTGGACATCTGGGCAGGAGCGCTGCGCGGCTATGGCAGTTTCAGTTAAGATTTTAGATCCACGGCTGCCCCCAAACACCAGCACCGTCTTCATGCCCGCGCGCAGGCCGAAACGCTGGGGGTTGGGCTGAGCACAGAGGATCTCAGGGCGCACGGGCAATCCTGTGACTACAGCGTAGCGAGCGTGGAGCCACCGTGCCGTACGGGGATAGGTGAGAAAGACTTTTTGGGCAAATGGAGCAAACAGTTTCGTTACCAAGCCGGGGAAGAGATTCTGCTCATGTATATAGATGGGGATTCTGAAAACGGTTCCCCAAAGCAAGGGCGCGAACGCCCCATAGCCCCCAAAACCGATGATCGCTGTCGGGCGCACTTTCAAGACGATCCAGAGCGCACAAGCGAGCGCGAAGGGGACTTGAACTACCCCCAGGAGTGCCCACATAGCCCAATAGGGAC
>JBEPZC010000014.1:0-14206 GCA_041641035.1 Candidatus Bipolaricaulota bacterium | reverse complement strand
TGCCATTGTCTTTGATCACGTTGTTGACAAAGGTGTCGTTGCGCGCCCGCTCGGCCACGTGAATGCCGTAGCCGTTGTTCCCTGTGATCTCATTAGATCGGAACGTGTTGCGCCCGTCGCTCTCTTGGATAAAAACCCCGTCTTCGTGGCTGTCTTTTATGGAGTTCTCTTGGAATGTGTTGTTGCTTGGGGCGCGGCCGGATTCTTGGGCCACGAGCTTGATGCCAAAACTGTTATTGACGATGGAGTTCTTGAGGAAGACGTTCCCACTGACGTCACCAGAAAGCAGGACCCCTTCGGCGCCGGCGCGGGCGTTGTTCGAGATAGTGTTCCCCTGGACGGTGTTGCGCTTGGCAGAACGCTCTCCTTCTTTGATAGCCAGACCGCCAGCGCTATTATTCAAGAGATCGTTTTCGCGGACTTCGTTGTTGTCTGACGCTTGGATGGTGATGCCGTAGACACCGCTGGCGCTAATCTTATTTTTCAGGATGACGGCGCCGTTGGCTTTGTCTAACTTGATCCCGTCCATGGCGTTGTTGGCGATCTCGTTATTGGAGATCTCGATGCCGTCGTTGTCGGTGACGAAGACGCCCTCTCCACGATTGAGGATGATCTCGTTGCGGGTGAGGACAACACGATCGCTGTCGAGGCCGACGAAGACCCCAATGCTGCCGTTGCTGCGAATCTTGTTCTCTTCAAGTCTCAGGTTGGTGCTAGACTCTTCGATCTTGACGCCTTCGCCGCCGTTGTTGAAGATCTCATTGCGTAGGAGAATGACGCCTTCGGCGCCGTTGGTGATGGAGACGCCTGCGCCTGCGGCGTTGTGAAACTTGTTGTTGGAGACGGCCACGAAATCTTCTTTGATGGAGAGGGCCACGTCAGCTCCGTTGGCGTCGACGTCGAATCCGACAAAGAGCACGTTTTTCGCGAGGATCTCGATGGACCCGATGATCTTGGTCTTGTCGCGTCCGGCGCGGGAGATCCACTGCAAGCCTTTGACGTCGATGGCGTTCTCTCCGGTCAGGCTCTCTTGGTAGGTGCAGGGGGCGACGACGATCACGCCAAACTCTGAGCGAGGCTTTTGGCGGCTTTCTCGGGCCCACCGCAGGGCTGCGGTCAGCGTCTTATAGTTTCCAAGGGTTTCCACAGGGAGGGTACAATCGACGAAGATCACACTGGAGTTGGCTTGAGCTCTCGTGAGAGGACTCCCCAAAGCCAAGCCAACGCCAATAAGCACTATAAGCCCGAGAACACGGGCGGGATTACGCATAGGAACGTCACCTCGCTTCAGGATACAGACCAACCTCCGTGATCGGTCGGCCCAATTATAAGGTATGCGCTCAGAAAAGTATGTAATGGGGATTACCAGAGGAGCACGGTTCACTAATAAGTAGTAGAGCGGAGCTTCTCTACTTCTCTTCTTATGAAGTCAATGATCTCTTGCGTTGAGGTCCCCGGCCCAAACAGCCCCTTCACTCCCATCTCTTCTAACAAGGGCTTGTCTTCGTCAGGGATAATCCCTCCCCCAAGCAATAAGACGTCGTCCATGCCGTACTGCTTCATCAGCTCCGTGATCTTGCGGAAGATCGTCAGGTGCGCGCCGGAGAGGATGCTGACGCCGATGACGTCCACATCCTCTTGAAGAGCGGCCTTGACGACTTGCTCAGGGGTGTTGTGCAGGCCCGTGTAGATGACTTCCATCCCCGCGTCACGCAGCGCTCGCGCCACGACCTTGACCCCGCGGTCGTGGCCGTCCAGCCCCGCTTTGGCCATCAACACCCTTATAGGACGATCCATGGTCACACCATTGCCGGCTCGCGATAGGCCCCGTGCACCTTCTTTAAGACCTCCATGATCTCCCCGACGCTCGCGTATGCCTTGACGGCTTCGAGAATATAGGGCATCGTGTTCTCTTTCTTACGGGCAGCCTCAGCGAGCCGCTCCAGCGCCCGCTTCACAGCTTGGGCATCGCGCTCGGCTCGCACTTTTCTCAGCCGCTCGATCTGTCTCCGTTGGACTTCCGGATCAACGCGCAAGATATTGACTTGCTCGTCCTGAGGCATGACGTATTTATTCACCCCAACGATGATCTGCTCCCCAGACTCAACTTGCTTTTGATACTCATAGGCCGCTTGGGCGATCTCCCTTTGAAAGAATCCGTTCTCGATCCCAGCAAAGACGCCCTCGAGAATACTGCCGTGCCCCATCTGTTCTATCTTCTCAATGTATGCGAGCGCTTTGCGCTCGATCTCGTTGGTCAGCGCTTCGACGAAGTAGCTGCCGGCTAAGGGGTCGATCGTATCGGCGACCCCAGACTCGTAGGCGATGATCTGCTGGGTGCGCAGGGCAATTCTGACGGCTTCTTCGCTGGGCAGGGCCAGGGCTTCATCGTAGGAGTTGGTGTGCAAGCTTTGGGTGCCTCCCAGCACCGCGGCTAAGGCTTGGATCGTCACTCGGATGATATTATTGAGGGGTTGCTGTTCGGTGAGCGAGCAGCCGGCTGTTTGGGTATGGAAGCGCAACTTCCAGCTCTCCGGGTTCTTCGCCCCGTAGCGATCCCGCATGACGCGCGCCCAGATCCGTCGCGCCGCACGGAACTTGGCGATCTCTTCAAAGAACGAGTTGTGCGCATTGAAGAAGAAGCTGAGTTGTGGGGCGAACGTATCTACATCGAGGCCTCGCTTCATGGCAGCCTCGACGTAGGCCATGCCGTCGGCGAGGGTGAACGCGAGCTCTTGAATGGCTGTCGAGCCGGCCTCGCGGATGTGATACCCTGAGATACTGATCAGGTTGAAATTGGGCGTCTCTTTAGTGCCAAATTCGAAGATATCTACGATCAAATCTACAGAAGGCCGCGGGGGGATGACCCATTCTTTCTGGGCGATGAACTCCTTGAGCATGTCGTTTTGGATGGTGCCTTTGAGCTTCTCACGTGGGACGCCCTGTTTGTCTCCTATAGCGATGTACATCGCATAGATCACTGGGGCGCTGGGGTTGATGGTGAAGCTGGTGGTGACTTGATCGAGGGGGATGCCGTCGAAGAGGATCTCGAAGTCTCTGAGGGTGTCCACGGCGACGCCTTCGACGCCGACTTCTCCATCAGCGAGGGGGTGATCGCTGTCGAGGCCCATCAGGGTGGGCATATCAAAAGCTGTGGAGAGGCCGGTTTGGCCCTCTTTTAGTAAGTATTTGAAGCGTTGGTTGGTCTCTTCGGGGCCGCCGAAGCCCGCGAACTGTCGCATGGTCCAGAGCCGCCCGCGATACATAGTGGGATAGACGCCGCGGGTGTAGGGGAACTCTCCAGGGTAGCCCAGATCGCGCTCGTAGTCCAGATCTTTGATATCTTCGGGGGTGTAGAGTCTTTTGATCTCCTCATTGGAGACCGTGATAAATTTCCCTTTGCGTTCAGGGAATTTCTGCAAGAACGGCTGTAGTGTCTCGTTCTCCCAGCGTTCTTTGGCGGTCATACAAGCTCCTCCTGAAGCTGATTGTTAATAATTATAATAAAAACAGTATAATATCGTCAATGATCGTGAGAGGAGGGCGCGATGCGAACGGCGATCGTCAAGCTTGTGCTCGTGGGATGGTGGAGCTACGCGCTGGCTCAAGCGCCAACAGTACCCAAAATTATCTGCGCTTATCCAGCAGCCGGGTCAGCTCTTCCCAAGGAGTGCCAGGCAGCTCAGATGACTCAGCTTGGGGTCAGCAGCAGCAAGATCGCCTATGCTCTCGCAGGCACGCTGCGCACCTTGAACCCCATTGTTGCTCTAGATCGGGCTTCTGTTGAGATAGCGCGGGCGGTCCACGCTGGGCTCTTGGAAGGGACAGTCGAAAGCCCTGAGCCGGCTGCGGCGTTGCGCTTCACGCTGAGTTCTGACCGGACTTCAGTGACGTTTGTGCTCCGTCAGGGCCTGCGCTTCTCCGACGGAACCCCAGTCACAGCAGAAGACGTGCGGTTTACTTTTGAGAATCTGATCTATCCCCGTGAGATTATCACCCTGTGGCGTGACGCCGTGCGGTGTGCTGATGGTGCCCTACCGACGGTCACGGTCTTGAACCCCCTGGAGATCCGATTTCTTTGCAAGACTGCCATCGGGTGGTGGCAGCTCTGGCAGATCGGCTCTGTGCCCATCTTGCCCAAGGGCAAGCTCCAGCGATATGAGCGCGACCCCAAGGGGTTCAATAGCGCGTGGTCGCTGCAGACGCCGCCCAACCAGATCGCTGGGTTAGGGCCATTCCGCCTAGAAAAACTCGAAGAAGGGAAGCTGAGCTTCGAGCGCTCTGCTCATTATTGGAAGACAGATATCCAAAAGACAGCATTACCCTATCTGAAGGGGATCACCGTGCTCACGGTATCGCCGGAGCTGGCATTGCAGAGATTTCGCAATCGGGAACTGCACTTCTTCTATCCGCGCCCGGCTGATCTACTTATCTTACAATCGGACAAGATCGCGGGGCGTCTTATGATCAATGACGATATTGCTCATGGGCAAGCGGCCTTTGGCGGGCAGTTTCTCCTCGTCAATTGGGGTGCTTCTCGCTCGGATGTGCGGGCAGTCTTCCGCACGGCGGAGTTCCGGCGCGCCCTCAGTTACGCGGTGCCCCGAGCACAGTTTGTCAAAGAGCTCTTCTTGGGGTTTGGGGTGGAGCTCTACGGTCCCGTGAGCCCGGCCTCTCCGTACTTTGTGGGCCGTCCTGGGCAAGACCCAAAGATCTTAGAGAGATTCCGCACCCTTCAGACGGTCTTCGATCTCTCAAAGGCTGCACAGATTCTTGACGGCTTAGGGCTCAAGGACACCAACGGGGACGGCGTACGAGAGATCCCTCAGAATTTTCTCGGTCAAGGCAATCCCGCGGGACGGCTGGAGTTCGAGCTTCTCGTTCCCACGGCGGGGCTGTTGCCCCAGGAAGCGCTCGCACGGCTGCTCTTGCCCGTGTTTGCTCGGATCGGGATAAAGATAAGAATACTATCTGCTGGGGAGGATTTCATAGATCGGCTGCTGCAAGGCCAATACGAAGCGGCCATCGTCAGTTGGGACGGGTCAGGGCGCTTGGCAGAGGGCGTGGGCGACTCTCTGCCCGACAGTGTAGCAATTCAAAGCGCGATCTGGCGCTGCTCGGGCAGTATGCATCTCTTTCACCCCTCTTGTGTGCGGCAGCCCACTGCGTTTGAGAAGCGCCTGGATGAGCTGATGCAGCGAGTAGAGGGTGCTGCTACGATACAAGAGAGTATAGCTCTTCAGGACGAAGCCCAGCTGCTTCTCTCTGAAGAGCTCCCGGTCATCCCTCTGGTGCAACTGCACTCTCTTATAGCGTATCGCGTCGACGTGCTACGCAATCACGAGCGCCGCCCAACTTTGAAGTTCGATGTGCTCTTCTGTGCCCAGGGCAGATGCTAACGTGACGAAAAATCCTTGACAGCCCTTCTCACGCTCCTTATAATCGAAAGTGCAAGGCGCGCGGAGGTATCATACGCATATGCATGAAATGTATAATCTCTTCTCACGTGAAGCGCAGCAGGTCATTGGGATCGCGTATAAAGAGGCCGAGGCGTGGGGTCACGATTATGTGGGCGCGGAACACTTGCTCTTAGCGTTCACCAAGATGCGCGCCTCAGAAGTCTGTAAGTTCTTGGAAGCCAACGACGTCACATATCAGCGGGTGGCACGCGAATTGGAGCGCGAAGTCGGTCGGGGACAGTCGCGCTTTGTCCCCGCCGAGCTCCAGCCTACCCCACAACTCAAACGCATTATTACTCTTTCGTATGAAGAGACCCGACGCTACGGCCACACCCTCATCGCTGCAGAAGATCTCTTGCTCGCCATCTTAGAAGAAGGCAACAACATCGCCGCGCAGATCTTACAGCGCACGGGGATTGATATCGCTAAGGTCCGACGGTATCTGTCGCCGTTGCAGGCGAATCTGGTCGGCTCGCGCGCCAAGCGCGATGATCGCAAATGGAAGAACTTTGAGTACGGCAGAAACCTCGTCGAAGAGGCCCGCCAGGGGCGGCTCGACCCCGTCATCGGGCGCGAGCGCGAGATCAATAGCATCATCCAGACGCTCTCCCGCAGGAAGAAGAACAACCCCGTGATCGTGGGCGAGCCTGGCGTGGGCAAGACCGCCATTGTCGAGGGCTTAGCCCAGCGCATCGCCTCAGGAGATGTGCCTGCTCCCCTGTTGGGCAAAGAGATCATCGAGTTAGACATGGCGGCTATCGTTGCGGGGACAAAATATCGTGGAGAGTTCGAGCAGAGGTTGAAAGCCGTGGTCAACGCTGTGATCGAGTCGGGCAATGTCATCTTGTTCATAGACGAGCTGCACACCGTCGTGGGGGCAGGGGGGGCTGAAGGCGCCATTGACGCCTCAGCGATCTTAAAGCCCCCGCTTGCCTCAGGGCTGATTCAGTGCATCGGCACGGCGACCCTGGACGAGTACAGAAAATATATCGAAAAAGACGCGGCGTTGGAGCGGCGCTTCAAGAAGATCTTGGTCGAGGAGCCGCAAATCGAAGATGCCGTGAAGATTCTCAAGGGGCTGCGCCCGCGCTACGAAGCCCACCATCGAGTGAAGATCACTGACGGGGCGCTCTACGCCGCCGCCAAGCTGGCCGATCGCTATATTACTGATCACTTCTTGCCCGATAAAGCGATCGATCTCATTGACGAGACGGCAGCCAAGAAGCGATTGGAGACGAGCTCGTTCTCGCCGGAGATCCGTGAGCTGGAAGAGCAGTTGCGCACCCTGGTGGAGCAGAAGAATCTATTTGTCAGCGAGCAGAACTACGAACGTGCGGCGCAGCTGCGCGATCAAGAGCGTCAGCTCCAAGAGCGCTTGCGCGAGCTGAAGATGGAATTTCACGAGTACGAAGCCGTGGTCACCGAAGACGACATCGCCCAGATGGTCTCCAGCTGGACGGGCGTGCCTGTGGGCCACATGAAGATGGAGGAATCCAAACGGGTCCTGACGATGGAGGAAGAGATCCATAAGCGCTACATCGATCAGGACGAGGCCGTCAAAGCCGTGGCACGAGCGATCCGGCGCGCCTATGCAGGGGTCAAGGACCCCAAGCGTCCCATTGGGAGCTTCTTGTTCTTGGGGCCGACGGGCGTGGGCAAGACCGAATTAGCCAAAGCCATTGCTGAGTTCCTCTTTGGTGATGAGGAAGCGATCATCCGCATAGATATGTCCGAGTATATGGAGCGCTTCTCGGTCTCGCGGTTGATCGGCGCGCCGCCGGGTTACGTGGGCTACGAGGAAGCCGGAGAACTGACCGAGGCCGTCCGCAGAAGACCCTACTCCGTGGTGCTCTTTGACGAGATCGAGAAAGCTCACAGAGATGTCTTCAATATCCTTCTGCAAGTGATGGACGACGGGTCTTTGACAGACTCTCAGGGCCGCCGTGTGGACTTCAGAAATACCGTCTTAATTATGACGAGCAATATCGGGTCGAAGACGATCACTGATCGCACGGCATTGGGGTTTAGCACGAGTGACGAAGTGGACTCCAAAGAGTCATATGCCGAGATGCGCAGCCGCGTGATGAGCGAAGTCAAGGAGTTCTTCCGCCCCGAATTCCTCAATCGCCTGGACGATATCATCGTCTTCCATCAGCACACGAAAGAGAATATCTATAAGATCGCGGAGCTGAAGTTGCGCGAGCTGTCGGAGCGCCTGCGCGAGCGTGATATTCACATTACCGTCACTGAACAAGCGAAAGAGCTCCTCATTAAAGAAGGGTACGATCCCAAATACGGGGCGCGCCCACTGGTGAGAACATTAGAGAGGCTGATCGAGAACCCGATCTCCGACAAGATCTTAGAGGGCGAGTTTGTCAAGGGTGATCAGATCATTATAGATGCCAAGGACGGGCAGATTTGCTTCTCCAAAGAAGAAAAGACGCCCGAGCTGGTGAATCGCTAAGCGCTCTCACTCTATGTACCGCTGCCGGGACTGCGGCTATGCTTCACTCAAATGGCTGGGACGCTGTCCGCAGTGCGGCCAGTGGGATACATTCGCAGAGTTTTCTGAGAGAAAGCCCAGCCCTCAGCCGTCAGCCCCACAAGCACTCGCAACAATCCCCCTCGAAGAGGCTCAGCGCCGCCCCACGCAGATCGCTGAACTCGACCGGGTCATCGGCGGTGGACTGATCGCCGGATCGGTGCTCTTAGTGGGCGGCGAGCCGGGGATCGGAAAGTCTACGCTCTTGTTGCAAGTGGCCGCGCAGCTTTCCCGCACTGCCCCCAACCCCGTGCTCTATATCTCTGGAGAGGAATCCCCCGGACAGATCAAGCTGCGCTCCGAGCGCCTCGCTGTCGGAGATATACAGAATCTGTTCATTGTGCATGAGCAGAACCTGTCAGCGATCCGCGAGCACGTGCTCCAGACCAAAGCGTCCGCTGTGATTATCGACTCGATCCAGACGGTCTTTCCCGAAGGGGAGAGCGCTGGGCTGGGGACGACTTATCAAGTCGGCCAAGCGACGTTTGAGCTGAGCCAGTTAGCCAGAGCCCAGAAGATCCCAATCTTTCTGATCGGGCATATCACGAAATCTGGGGACTTTGCCGGCCCCAAGGCCATTGAGCACTTGGTAGACGTTGCCCTCTATATAGAAGGCGGGCGCGACAGCGACGTGCGGATCGTGCGGGCAGTGAAGAACCGCTTTGGCTCAACAGAAGAGATTGGGGTCTTCCGCATGACCGACTCGGGCTTACAAGAGATCACAAATCCCTCACAGTTTTTCACGGAGCGTCTGGGGCCGGTGCCCCCAGGCTCGGTGATCGTCCCCACGCTCGAGGGCACACGTCCCATCTTAGTGGAGATCCAGGCGTTGGTGGCGTTCACGCGCTCCAGCTCTCCCCAGCGACGGGCTACGGGGGTGGACCTCAACAGGGTAGCGTTGCTTCTGGCGGTGATCGAAAAGCACGTGGGGGCGCAGATCAGCGGGGAGGATGTCTACGTGAACGTGGCTGGGGGACTGACCTTGCGCGAGACCGCCGTCGATTTAGGGGTAGCTGCTGCCGTCGTCTCGAGCTTGAAAGAGAAGCCCATAGATGGCCAGACGGTCGTTGTGGGGGAGGTGGGGCTATCTGGGGAGGTGCGGCGTGTGAAGAAGCTACGCGAGCGTCTCACAGAAGCGGCGAAGCTCGGCTACAAGCGAGCGGTTGTGCCCGCCGGCGATTGCTCCTCTCTCCCCCGGAGGTGGGAGGGTATGGGGCTAGAGATCTGTCCCGTACACACGATCCGCGAGGCGATAGAGGCGTTGGGGATCTGATGGCGATCCGTGAGGAAAGCTTCCTGAAGGTGTTGGAGAAGGTTGCGCCGGGGGCGCCCCTGCGCGAAGCGATCAATTCTATCGTGCAGATGCGCAACGGCGGCCTGATCGTCCTGTCGGATTTAGAGAAGGCGCGCCAGGTCGTGCAAGCGGGGTTCTTTCTCGACACGGAGTTCACGCCGCAGCGCGTCGTGGAGCTGTCCAAGATGGATCGGGCTATCGTCATCGATGAGGATTTGAAGAGGATCTATTACGCCAACGCGTATCTGGTGCCTGATCCCTCCATTGAGTCTGAGGAGACCGGCACGCGGCACCTGACTGCCGAAAAAGTTGCCAAGCAGCTCAACGTTGCGACCATCGCGATCTCTGCGGAACGCATGGGTAGGGTGACGATCTACTACGGGCCGATCAAATATGTCCTTCAGGATATAGCAGTGCTGAGCGCGCGGGTCAATCAAGCGCTGCGCATCTTGGAGCAATACCGTGCCACGTACAATGAGCTCTCTCACGAGCTGATGGCACTCGAGTTGGAAGGGCGCGTCTTGCCCTATCACTTGGCGACTATCTTGCAGACCATTGTGCAGATCTTAGACACCGAAGAGGAGATCCAGCGCTTGTTCGTGGAGCTTGGGGAGGAGCGCAAGCTCACCGAACTCTTATTGGAGTGGCTCATGGTGGGGGTGAAGGAGCAAGCTGAGCTGATAGTCCGGGATTTCCAAGTCAATCGCAGATCTCCCAAGGCGATCATCGAAGATATCCGGCGGTTGCCGCCGGAGGACCTGCTCTCGACGGAGAAGATCCTAGAGATCTTGGGCTACGAGAGCAGCGAGGAGATGCTTGACCGGGTCTTGCCGTCGCGCGGGTATCGAGTGCTCAGTCAGATTCCGAGGTTGCCCATGGCAGTCATTGAGGATGTGGTCAGTGCCTTTGGGTCGTTGCGGGCGATCTTGCGGGCGACTGAGAAAGATCTGATGGAGGTGAAGGGGGTTGCGGAGGTGCGGGCGCGGGCGATCCGCGCGGGGCTGCGCCGACTCAAGCATTCCCTGGGGATAACATGATGACGCACGAGCTCAAGAGGCTTCATAAAGCCGCGCGGTTCTTGGGGAAACGCCTTGTCATTTCGCCCACGATCGGGCTGGTGCTGGGGTCGGGGCTGTCGGGGGCGCTGGGGAAGTTGGAAAGAGAGCAGCGGTTCCCATGGAAGCAGATTCCCCACTTCCCTCAGCCGACGGTCGTGGGGCACGCTGGGGAGTGGGTCTGTGGGCTATTAGAGGGAAAGCCCGTCGTGGTCTCGTGCGGACGGGTGCACTTCTACGAGGGCTACTCCATGCGTGAGATCGCTTTCCCCATCAGGGTGATGAGGCTATTGGGTATAGAGAGATTAATCTTGACCAACGCTGCCGGAGCGATCAATAAAGAATTCTCCGTGGGCGATTTCGTGCTCATTCGCGATCATATCAATACGATCCCAGACAACCCATTGCGCGGGGAGAATATCTCTGAGCTCGGCCCGCGATTTCCGAATCTGCTCGATGCGTACAGCGCGCGGCTGCGTGCTCTGGCCAAAGAAGCAGCTGCAAGCATCGGATTGGAGTTGAAGGAGGGCGTTTATGTAGCGACGCCCGGACCGATCTATGAGACGCCCGCCGAGATCGAGGCGTACAGACGATGGGGCGCGGATGTAGTGGGAATGAGCACCGTGCCGGAAGTGATCGCCGCTCGCCATTGCGGACTAGAGATTCTAGCTATCTCAGTCGTGACGAACATGGCAGCAGGAGTGGGCAGTGACAGACTCACCCACGAAGAAGTCCTCCAGATCGCCAAGCGCCGCGAGGGCGATTTGGCCAAGCTCGTGCGGGCGATTGTCGCCCGATTATAAGCTCATGAGGGAGCTTAGCGCTTTGGCAACTTCGGCAACGATCGGCTGGGGCGCGGGGGGAACTCCGGCTTCCTGGGCGGATTGGCCTCCAGAAGCTTGATGATCTCTTGCACTGCCCGCTCAAGCTGTGGGTCCTTCCCGTCCCTATAGTCTTGCGGACGGTACTCGACTTCAATGTCTGGGTCGGTCCCGTAATTTTCGACCTTCCAGCCCACATCTTGGAACCAGAACGAAAATTCCGGCTGCGTGGTGATCCCGCCGTCCACTAAAGAGTGTCTAGCCCAGATCCCAATCACTCCACCCCAAGTTCGTTTCCCAATGAGTGGGCCGAGCTTGAGAAGTTTGAAGTTATGAGAGAAGATGTCACCGTCGGAGCCGGCGTATTCGTTGGTGATCGCAACCATTGGGCCGCCCACAGAATCTGTCGGATACGGCTGCGCGCCAAACCAGCGCGTCTTCACATAGGCGATTCTCCGCCGGGCGAGCTTCTCTAAAATTAACTCGGAGACATGGCCACCGCCGTTGAAGCGCACGTCGACAATCAGGCCGTCGCGATCAATCTCTGAGAGGAAGTAGCGATGGAACTCAGAATACCCCAGCGGCCCCATGTTGGGGATGTGCACGTAGCCTACGCGTCCGCCCGTCCTGTCGTGCACAAATTTTCGGTTCTGCTCGACCCACTCGCGATAGCGTGCCGGGGTTTCAGAAGCGAGCGTCTTCACCGAGACCGTGCGGGGATGCTCGCCCTGGGCGTCGCCCACGGTGAGCAAGATCTCACAGCCGGCTTGATTGACTAACAGCTCATACGGTGTCGTCTTTTCATCCACACGACGACCGTTGATCGCTAAGATCGTATCGCCCTCGCGCACGGTAACTCCTGGCTGAGTGAGGGGGGACGACTTCGTCATATCCCACGGGTCCCCTCGCACAATATGTGCTACTTTCCAGAGCTTGAGCTTCTTATCATAGACAAGATCGGCGCCGAGGAAGCCCATATCATAGCGGGGCTCGGGACGGTAATCCCCGCCGAATTCGTAGGCGTGCGATGTCCCTAGCTCGCCCTGCATCTCCCACATCAAGTCTGAAAACTCAGCCCGCGTCGAGATCCTCTCGATCAAGGGGAAGTAGCGTTCATAAACAGCGTGCCAGTCTACATCGGCCATATCTTCCGTCCAGAAGTGATCGCGCTGCAGTCTCCAGGCTTCCCTAAACATCTGGCGCCACTCCGCCGGCGGTTCGACCGAGACTTTTATCCTATTGAGATCGATCCAGCCGCTCTTCTTGCCTGGCGGCTCGTTGGCAGATTTCTCGTCGGGCTTCTCCCCAGCTTTGAGCACCCTCAGCTTATTTCCGGCGCGATAGATCAGAGTCTTTCTGTCATCAGAGAGCTTGAAGTTCGTGATCCCGCTGATCAGTGTTTCAGATTTGAGACTCTCAAAGTCATAGACTTCGAGCGTCGCTTTGGCCGGAGGCTCGGTCATTTGGAACCAGTTCATATTCAAACTGCCTTCGATGGGCAGCGAGGTGTACAAGACCTTGCCCTTGATGGCCGCGATCTGCTGATAGCGCCCGTCGGGGACGGGGAACGCTAAGATGCGATCCTCGATGCCGTCGAAGTCAATTTCGAGGAGCTGTTCAGGGCTCTCGCCGTCTTTTTTCTCTTCTGATTTTTGATTCTTTTCTTCCGGGGCTTTGGGCACCGGCACAAACGGGTTGGGCAGATCTCTCTTTAAGGTGACAAGATAGGGCCGCACCCCGCGCGGGAAACCCAGATCGAAGTGCAGATTGTCATAGACGGGATCGAACTCCCGGTACGAGAGAAAATAGAGATATTTTCCGTCGGGATCGAAGGTGGGCGAGACGTCTTGCAGCACGGGGCGCGTGACGGTAAAGAGCTCGCCCGTCTCTATTTTGCAGATTTTGATCGCTGACGTGTGCAGGCTGAGCGCACAGCTATAGGCGATCCAGCGCCCGTCGGGTGACCAGTCGAAGCCCGCGATCGGCGCATAGGGGCTGCGATCGAGCACGCGCGCTTGTCTTGTTGTCAAGTCGATGAGGATCAATTCGTTGCGATGATTGGTGAGCGCGAGGTGATCGGTCTTTGGGGAGGCTTTCAGTTCGACAGCGCGACCGAACTCGATATCTGCAAGACGCTCCGGCGGGGTGAGCCCATCGGCGTAAAATATTTCTAAAGACTCTTCGCCGTTGGCGTCGCAGACAGCAACGAGTCTCTTGCCGTCGTGAAGCCACCGAGCTAGCCGATGGCGCACGCCATCGGGCTCACCGTGCTGCACAACTGGACCCTCCCAGTTGCCCATCGTGAAGGCTTTTCCGCGCGTGATCACGGCTATCAGATGCCCCTTGGGGTGGAGGGCATAGTCTTCTAAATATTTGGCCGGCTCGACGAATTTCCGATAGCGCTGGGTACGCGGGCTGTGATATTCGACTTCGATCTTCTCAGTTTTATCATTCTTTGGGTCGTAGAGGAAGAGATCGGCTCCAGCGTGATAGACGATGCGCTTGCCGTCGGTATGCGGGTGGCGCACGTAAAAGTCTTCGTGATCGGTGTGGCGCTGTATATCGTGTCCTGACGGCGTGCACGAGTAGAGATTGCCGATGCCCTCGTGGTCTGACAGAAAGAAGATGCGCTCGCCGATCCACATGGGGCGGGAGAGATTGCCCTCTAGCTGCAGCAGTCTCTTCCAGTTGCCAGAGCCATCGGGATCGATCCAGATATCTCCGGCGGTACCGCCGCGATAGCGTTTCCAGCGTGCGGGGTCAATCGCATTGCGCCCGATGACGCAACCGCCCTTGGGGCCATAAGAGATACTCAAAGCGGGGCCGGTGGGCAAGAGTTCGGGTGTGCCGCCCTGGGGGGAGAGCGCGTAGAGCAAATACATATTTAAGAACGGTTGAGCGGCGTTGCTGGCAAATAGAATCTTTCCGTCGGGGCTCCAGCCGACGACTATAGAGTTACTGCCGAGAAAGGTGAGGCGTTTGGGTTGGCCGCCCTGGGCGGGCATGATATAGACTTCGGTGTGTCCTTCGTCGCG
>JBEPZC010000013.1:0-14374 GCA_041641035.1 Candidatus Bipolaricaulota bacterium | reverse complement strand
CCCCAGGCGCAGCTAGCCCCAACCCATAATATTATTATTGAAGCGCGTTCGCCTTCAGGGCTGATGCGCGTGCTCGTGCCTATCCATCAATTGGTGACGTTAGCAAGCGATCCTGCGGTGAAACTCGTCCGGCCGCCTTTCCAGCCGGGGTTGTAAAGGAGCTGAGAAACGATGCGAAGACATCAATATCTCTTTTGGATTCTGTGTGGGGTCGTCTTGGTGCTGCTGGGCACGGTGGGGCTGACCCAGGAGCCCTCCGACCCCAAGAGCGTAGCCCGTCTGGAGCATGATCCCCGCATTGACAGCGTCCTGGAACAGATCTTCAGGCTCTCCGAGCAAGGGCAAGCGCAAGCAGCAGCCCAAGCGGCATCACAGTTTCGCGTTCCCGTCCTAGGCAACACAGCGATCGTGATCTTCCAAGTCTCTGAGAGCGTCAGCCGTGACCCTGCTGCTCAAGAACTCCTCAAGAGGCAAGTCGCGCTCATGCGGGGTCAGGTCATCGCCACGTCAAAATACGCTTGGAAAGTTCAGATCCCCATGAACTTAGGGCTGCTGCGCGCTTCTCTGGTAGCAGCGAGCGGCGTGGTACAGTTTGTCCGGCCCCCACTTGTCCCCCAAACTTTGGTTGTCAGCGAGGGAGTCTCGCTCACCGGGGCGTCGAACTATCACTCGATGGGCTTCCGTGGGCAGGGCGTCAAGATCGCTGTGATCGACTTAGGCTTTCAAGGGCTGACGGCGGCTCAAAGCCGTGGCGAACTGCCCGGCGGCATCCAAACCTTCGACTATACCAACACGGGGATCGAATCCGGAACCAATCATGGTACTGCTGTCGCCGAGATCATCTACGACATGGCTCCCCAAGCTCAGCTGATCTTGATGAAAGTCGGTGACGAAGTCGACCTAGAGAACGCCAAAGAAGAAGCAATCCGCCAAGGCGCGAAGATCATTAATCATTCTGTCGGCTGGTTCAACACGAACTTCTATGACGGCACGGGGACGATCAACAACATCGTCGCTGATGCTCGCAGCCGTGGGGTGCTGTGGGTCAACGCCGCGGGCAACTACGCACGGCGCCACTGGCAAGGGACGTTCCGCGATACCAATTTTAACAAATGGCACGAGTTCTCCCCTGGCGACGAGTCCATCTCTATCACTGTGAACGCTGGGGACCAGATCGGCGTCTTCCTCACGTGGAACGACTGGCCTGCTTCTGGGAACGATTACGATCTCTATCTGTTCAACAGCAGCGGCACCCAAGTTGCAGCCTCGCAGCGCATCCAATCGGGCAGCGAACCCCCAATCGAAAGTCTCTTCTATCAATCTTTCGTCCCTGGAACGTTCCATATTCAGATCAAGGCCGATGGCAATCCCGCACCGCGGACGTTCTCGCTCTTCAGCCTCAATCACGATATCGAATACGCAGTCCCATCAAATAGTATTATTGCGCCAGGGGACTCACCCAACGCGCTCACCGTCGGCGCGGTGAATCGTCAGAATTGGACGACCGGCCCTATAGCTCCCTATAGCTCTCAGGGGCCAACCAACGCCGGGCTGACAAAGCCCGACATCGTCGGCCCTGATCGCGTCTCGACCTTCACGTACACGGAGTTCCCAGGCACCTCAGCAGCAGCGCCGCACGTCGCCGGAGCCGCGGCGCTCTTGCTCTCAGAAAACCCTAATCTGACAGCAGGACAGCTTGAAGCCCGCTTGAAAGGCGATGCTGTTCCTATGGGGTCGCCGCTGCAGTTTGGTTCCGGGCGGCTCAATCTCGCACAAGCCAGCCCACCTCAGGGCCAGCCCGATCTCACTGTGAGCGGGCTGACTTACAGCCCATCCAATCCTCGTGTCGGGGATTTTGTCACTATAAGCGGGATCGTGCGCAACATCGGGAACGCTGAGGCTGGAGCGTTCGTCATCGAGATTCGTGACAGCGGCGGCACCGACCGGCGCACCGTGACCGGGCTTGCTGCTGGAGGCTCGACAAGTTTCTCGTTCACGCGCCGTATGAACCAAGCATCTGAGACCTTTGTCGTCGTCGCAGATGCGACTAATCAAGTCAGTGAATCGAATGAGACTAATAACTCTGCTGAGCTACGCGTCACAGCAACGCAGCCCACGCTCAAGCCCGACTTAGCGATTGCGAGCTCAGACTGGTCTCCGCGCACACTCACGGTCGGGCAGAACGTCACGCTCTCTGTTGTAGTGCGCAATCAAGGCCAAGCGAGCGCGGGGCCGTTCATCGTGGAAGTGCGCGACAGTGCCGGGACGGACCGACAGACTCTGTCGGGGCTTGCCGTGGGGAGCACAGTGCCGGTCAGCTTCACCCGAAGAGTCAACAACACCACTGAATTCTTCACGATCACCGTGGACGCGAGCAATCAAGTAGACGAGCTTGATGAGACGAATAACTCCGTGCAGATCCGTGTAGACGCCCAGCCGCAAGCGCCGCGCAAACCCGATCTCACCATCGCTGGGGTCGACTGGACACCACGAACCCCACGGCTTGGGGAGAATGTTAATTTTACAGTCGTGGTGCGCAATCAGGGCGACGGCAATGCCGGGCCGTTCATCGTCGAAATCCGCGACAGCGTCGGGCAAGACCGACGGACTGTTTCTGGGCTGAGTGCTGCAAGTGCCGTCTCGCTCTCGTTCACCAGAAGGCAGAACAACGCCACGGAGATCTTCACGATCACCGCTGACGTCACAAACCAAGTAGATGAATCAAACGAGACCAATAACGCTACTCAAGTGCGCATTGAAGCCCTAGCCGAGACGCGACTTCCCGATCTGACTATAGACTCGCTCGACTACTCCCCGCGTGACCCGTCCGTAGGGAGCACGCTGACGCTCACGGCTCTGGTGCGCAATATCGGCAACGCTGACGCCGGCGCGTTCGTGGTCGAGTTGCAAGACAGTGCCGGAACAGCCCGACAGACACTGACCGGGCTGCGCGCTGGAGCTGCAGCGCGCGTGGACTTCACGCGACGCCTCAACGCTTCTTCAGAGACGTTCACCGTGACGGCCGATGCCCTGCGCCAGGTTGCAGAGTCCAACGAGACAAATAACTCTCGCCAGATCACGGTGCGGGCTTCGACCCCCAGTCAGCTCTCCATCGCGATCAGCACGGACAAGACAAGCTATCGCATTGGAGAGAGATTACAGATCTTCTTGCGCATCGGTGCCCAAGCGTATATCTATGTCTTCGACGTCGACCCAGCAGGGCGAGTGTCACAAGTCTTCCCCAACGCGTTCTCGCGACAGAATCTCCTAAACGCGGGAACGTACACCCTGCCTGACGGCCCTTATACGCTCGCGATCAGCGGCCCTGAAGGCACCGAGTATCTGCACGCCGTCGCGATCACCCAATCTGTGAACCTGGGGCTTGATGGACTGCGCAACACCGCCTGGCTCAACCCAGAAACGTTCCGCGCTGAACTTGCTCGGCGCATCCAGAGCGTCGCGCCATCAGCGACGTGGACGAGCGCGTTCACGAGCTTCCAAGTCGGCACACCCCTGCCCCCTCAGAACCGAGCACCCACAGCGTGCTTTACGTTCAGCCCGACTAATCCCATCGTCAATCAACCCGTCACATTCGACGCATCGTGCTCGACCGACCCCGACGGGCGCATCGTCCGCTACGAGTGGGACTTCGACGGCGACGGGCGCTTTGATGCCCAGGGCGTGCGTGTAGTATTCACGTTCACCCAAGCGCGAACGTACACGGTGCTCCTACGCGTAACCGACGATCAAGGGCTCACCGGCTCACAGTCAAAGAGCGTCACGGTGCAGACGACGAGCACACCGCCTACACCACGTCCGTACATCCCCTTGGGAGCCGGAGGGCTCTTCATCATAGGGACAGACAGACTCTATCTGATGGTCCAAGGGGCAACGGGGTGGAACAGCGACAGGCCCTATCAGATCTCGCTCGCGGTGAACGGGACGATTGACGGCGTTGGGGTGCAGACCGAAGGGGTAGCTACAGCGCAGCCTGTCCCGCAGATCACTCAACCGCTCTCGCAAATCACCCTGAACGGCTCAGTGCGCAGCAACGGACGCGTCATTTACACTATCCAGCTCAGCGACACCGTCTCGGCCGCCCGCATCGAGCTCTTGCTCGACGTCAACGGCGACGGCACCCCAGAGCGCACTCAGACCAATACGATCTTCATCTTCATCACGGGCATTGCGCGCGTTCCCGGGTTCTATCTGCCGTTCAGTAACCCGTTCATCATCAAGCACGCGCGCAATGAGTCGCTCTTGCCCTTCGAGGAGTTCACGCGGCTGTGCGTGCCAGCACAAGCTACAGGCTTTGAGACGTCCAGCTGTTGGCCAGGGTAAGAAGAATAAGAACAGAAAGCAGGAGGGGTGAAGCCGTAAGCTTTACCCCTCCTCAATCAATTGTCGAAACTCCTCTTCCGAGAGCACAGTCACCCCTAGCGCTCGCGCCCTCTCTAACTTCGAGCCCGGCTCTTCTCCAGCGACGACGTAGTCGGTCTTGCGGCTGACGCTGGAGGAGACGCGAGCCCCACGAGCTTTAACCGCAGCTTCGGCCTGACTTCGCGTGAAGTGCTTCAATGTGCCCGTGAAGACGAACGTCTTGCCCGCCAGCGCCCCAGCTTTGTGCGGGCTTATCTCTTCGATGATCTGGACGCCAGCTTCGCGAAGCTTACGGATCATCTCACGGTTGCGCTCGTCTCTAAAGAACGAGAAGATGCTCTGCGCCACGGTGGGACCAACCTCTTCCACCGTGAGCAGCTCCTCTTCGGAAGCGCTCATGAGCGCTTCTAAGCTCCTAAAACGCTGCGCCAAGAGCTCCGCAAGATGTTCTCCTACGTGGCGAATTCCCAGCCCGTAGATAAAACGCGCCAACGAGATCTTCTTGCTCTTCTCAATAGCGTTTAAGAGGTTCTCGGCGAGCTTGGCCCCCATGCGCTCCAATCGCATCAGTTCAAGCAGCCTCTCTTTCAATCTGTAAAGATCAGGGATCTCTTTGACTAAGCCGGCGTTCATCAGCGCCTCGACCCAGCGCTCGCCTAGGCCCTCGATATCGGCAGCTCCCTTGGAGGCATAATGCAAGATGCTCTCTTTGAGTCGCGCCGGGCACGAAATATTCACACAGCGATAATCGACTTCATCGGGCAGTCTGATGACTCTGTCCCCGCAAACAGGGCAGCGCTCCGGCATAGTGAATGGCTTCTCTGCTCCAGTACGACGACTGACGATGGGCTGGACGACCTCTGGGATGACGTCTCCGGCGCGCTGGATGAGCACCCAGTCCCCGATGCGAATGTCTTTCTTGTCAATCTCGTCTTGGTTGTGGAGCGTCGCGTGCTGCACCGTGACGCCCCCTAAAGGAACCGGCTCGAGCACGGCTACGGGCGTGAGCTTCCCTGTGCGCCCCACCTGAACGATAATGTCTTTGACGCGCGTTGTCGCCTGCTTGGGCGGGAATTTGTACGCGATAGCCCAGCGCGGGTTGCGCGAGACTTCCCCGACCATCTCACGAATGCGAAAGTCATTGACTTTGATGACGACGCCGTCGGTTTCATAGGGCAGTTCCTCACGACGCTCCTGCATCTCTCGGTAGAACTCGAGGGCTTCGTCTATATTCTTACAGACTCTGTAGATGGGACAGACGCGCAGCCCGTAGCGGGGCAGCGTCTCAAGCAATTCTTCTTGCGAATGAAATTCAATGCCGACGGTCTGGCCCACGTCGTAGCAGAACATATGGAGACGCCGCTGAGCGGTGATAGTGGGGTCAAGTTGTCTGAGAGAGCCGGCGGCAGCGTTGCGCGGGTTGGCAAAGAGTGGTTCCCCGGCTTCTTCTCGAGCTTCGTTCAGCTTGCGGAAATCTTCGATCTCCATATACACCTCGCCGCGGACTTCGAGCCTTTTGGGGATCGGAAGGTCGGTGCGGAGCTTCAACGGGATGCTCTTGATCGTCTTGAGATTAGCAGTGACGTCCTCGCCGGTCTCGCCGTCACCGCGGGTAGACCCAAGCACGAAGACCCCGTCTTCGTAGACCAGCTCGACGGCCAAGCCGTCAAATTTGGGCTCCGCGACGTACTCGATCTGATCCCTCTCGGCAAGCTTCTTCACGCGGGCGTCGAACTCGCGCACTTCGTCGTCAGAAAAAGCGTTCGCCAAGCTCAGCATGGGGAGGGAGTGGCGCACGGTCTTGAACTGTGTCTGGGGCGGGGCGCCGACGCGCTGCGTTGGAGACGTGGGCGACTTGAATTGAGGGAATTGCTCTTCTAACGTTTGTAACTCGCGCAAGAGCTTATCGTACTCGGCGTCGGAGATCGTGGGCTGATTCAAGACAAAATAGTTATAGTTATGCTGTTCGATCTGCTCGCGAAGCTCCTCGATGCGGCGGCGGGCTTCTTCCGGCGACAGCTTCATACTCACAATACTAGCGCTTCTTGAAGCGATCTTCTAGTCGGTCGATGAGCTTGGCGAGCTTGGCGAAGACGATGAGAGCACCGATAGCAATAAGCAACGCCGACACGGCGAGCACCGTCCAAGCGAAGCTCGTGACGAGATCTGTCAGTGTCATGCTGTGCATTATGACAGATCGGGGCTAGCACAGTCAAACACCCGGGCTCACTTTACCGTCTTGGGGAAGCTAATGGGTCGGCCGTGCTTCATCGCGTGCAGCGTCGCTACGAACGCTTTTTTGATCTTCTCCAGCTCCGCCAGCGTCAGCGGCGCCTCCCTGAGCTGCCCGTCCTCCATCTTCTCACGAATCACTTGCTCGACAAGCTCTTCTAGACGCGCCCCGTTCTCGATAGACCGCGAGGACGCCTCAACCCCATCGGCAAGCATCACTATCGCCGTCTCTTTGGTCTTAGGCAGTTCAGCATCGTAGCGGAAGTCGTCTATCGAGCACTCTTCTTGCCCTTCACGAAGGGCCTTCACATAGAAGTAGCGAATGACTGAGGTCCCGTGATGCTGCGGGATGAACTGTAAGACATCCTCTTTCAGACCGTACCGTCGCCCAAGTTCTATGCCCTCGCGAATATGCGCGGTGATGATCGTCTTGCTCAGGCTTGGGGCAAGGGCATCGTGGGGGTTAGTGCCGTCTTGTTGGTTTTCTAAGAAGAACTCTGGGCGCTGGATCTTGCCGATGTCGTGATAATATCCGCCGACTTTGGCTAAGAGCGGGTCTGCACCGATGGCTTCGGCTGCAGCCTCGCTGAGATCAGCGACGTTGAAGCTATGATGATACGTTCCGGGGGCTTTCTCGCGGAGCAAATCCAAGAGCGGGTGCGAGGGGTTGAGCAGCTCCATCAGCCCCAGAGGGGTGGTCTTCTGCGTGATCTGTTCGGCTAATGGCAGTAACCCCATAAGCAGCAGTGCTGTCAACGGGCCGCTCAGCGTTGTCCATAGCAGAGAAGTGGGCTGAAACCCTCCCCATATCGCTGTCCCACTCGCGTAGACAAGCGCGTTCACGAGAGCGATCTCCAAGCCCCCAAAAGCGAGATCAGAGAGCTTATTCAATCGAGCCACGCACCATAGTGCAACAAACCCGCCAGCAAAAGCGATCAGCCCGCTCAGCGGCGGCCCCAAAAACTCCATCACAACAGCGACGACGATGTTCGTCGCTACCCCCATGGGTAAGCTGACAAAGAGCGTCGCGAGGGCTGCTGCCAGCGGGGTCGGAGCCAGATAGGGCACCCACGGGTGTACTATCTGAGCTAACAGCACAGTTAAGAAGATCGAGCCGGCCGTAAATCCCACAAGCCGAGACGAGATTCTCACTCTATGAATGTAAATGCCCAACGCGAGACACATCAGCCCCGTGAGCACTGCTTGGGCTGCTGCCTGGGTCCATGACACCAATTCTATCTCCAATGCCGGTGTCAGCCGAAACGTCCCCAGCACTGTCAGGGCTGCCCATAGCAGCCCAACTATTTCGGCCTGCGACGAGATAGGAAATGGCAGGGAGGTCTCGGCAGGGCTAACTCTTGCCTTCGCTCTTCTCATAGGCTTCGATGATCTTCTTCACCAACGGATGGCGGACGACATCGCGCTTATCGAGATAAACAAATGCGATGCCCTCTATATTCTTGAGGATCGTCTGGACTTCTTTCAGCCCGGACTTGCCTCGTTGCAAGTCGATCTGCGTAATATCTCCGGTGATCACGGCTTTGGACTTCAAGCCCAAGCGCGTCAGGAACATCTTCATTTGAGTTGCTGTGGTGTTCTGAGCTTCATCGAGAATGATAAACGAGTTATTCAGAGTCCGGCCGCGCATGAATGCCAATGGCGCGATCTCGATCCTCCCGTTTTCCATGAGCCTTTTGACTTCTTCGTAGGGGATCATATCGAAGATCGCGTCATAGAGTGGGCGCAGATAGGGGCTGACTTTCGCTTCGATGTCCCCGGGGAGAAAGCCGAGCTCTTCGCCGGCTTCGACGGCTGGGCGGGTCAAGATTAAACGGTGACATCGTCCGCGCTTGAGGTAATCAAGGGCGATGGCGACAGCCAGATAGGTCTTCCCTGTGCCCGATGGCCCAATCCCAAAGACGATATCATTCTCGCGGATCGCTTGGACGTACTTGGCTTGGCCAACGGTCTTGGGGCGGATCTGCTCCCCCCAGTGGGTGGTCTGGATCGGCTCTGAGAGCACTCCCTCAAGGTTCTCAGACTCTTTGACTTGTTGGCTGAGGTAGCGCACCTCATCGAGGGTGGGGACGTGGCCGCTTTTGACGATCTGGCGCAACTTCTCAAGCAGATTTTGGACGCGCTCCACCTCATCTTCGGGACCCTCAAGGCGCACCGTGTCCCCCCTATGCGTCACGCGCACGGCGAACAGCTCGCGGATAAGCTGGAGATTGCGGTCGAATTGTCCCAAGACAGCCGTAGCCTCTTCCCCGTCTTTGAGGAGGATTTCCTGCTGGGTGTGCGTTTTCCTCTCTATCACTGATTGTCCTCCATTGTGTATCATACCCATTTGGTGGGGAGTTGTCAATCGCTCATAAACTCCCTTGGGAACGATTCCTTGGCGCAGGGACCGATCCTGTTTTTTTGAGCTTTTCTGATCGTGTGCTATACTAAAAAGATCATGCTGCGTTTGGTCGATCGCTATCTGGTGCGTGAGATGCTCTTCCCCTTCGCACTGGCTGTCGCGGGCTTTGTGCTGTTCATCATCCTCAATCTCATACCCCAGCTGTCGGACTTCATGATCGACCGAAATATCCCTTTAAGCGTGCTCTTCCAGATGGTAGCCTACCGGATGCCTGAACTGCTCGTCTATGGGCTCCCCGTCGGCGTCTTGTTTGCGATCTTTTGGGCCCTGGGAAGGCTGAGCCATGACCGCGAACTGATCGCCCTCCAAGCTGCCGGCCTCTCCTTGCGAAGACTCATGCTCCCCGTGCTGCTGATGGGATTGATCGCAGCGATGGCTGCATTCGCCGTAGGAGAGCTCTGGATGCCATGGGCCAATCATCGCTATTATGATCTGCTGCGCGAGATCTTCTTCATCAGATCGGCGCCGCAGATCCGGGAGGCGACGTTCTTCAAGATCAGCGACACAGCCTATGCGTATATCGAACGATACGAGCCGGATTCCAAAAAATTGCGCAACGTGATGATCTTCGACAAGGGCGGCGGAGAGTACCTCCCTGAGATGGACACGCCCTTCCCCAAGATCATCATTGCAGCAGAAGGCCTATGGGATGGCGAGTACTGGCGCTTAACCAATGGGAAGATCCATAAGCTCGGAGATGACGGTCAGTTCGAGTACACGGTGACGTTTACCCAGCTCTCTCTCCACGCCGGGCCCTCTCTGCAAAGACTCCTGGTGGAGCAACGCACTCCACATGAGATGGGCATTGTCGAGCTGTACAGACAGATCGAGGTACTCCAACGCAGCGGCTTAGGGGCGGAGAGCCTCATCGTCGAGCTGCACTCCAAGATCGCCATCCCCTTCTCTGCCCTGATCTTTGCGCTCTTTGGAGCGCCTTTGAGTCTCATATTTGCCCAAGGGGGGGCGCCGCATGGCCGCGCCACTGGGGTCATCATCAGTGTTCTCTTAGTCGCAGGGTATCAGGGACTTCTGCTGTGGATGTCTACGCTGGGCAAGCGCGGAGTAATAGCCCCCCTCATAGCCCCGTGGGTGCCCAATATACTCTTTACAGCCCTGGGAGTGCTCTTGGTGATAGGCCTCGATCGGCTCAGCCGCCTCGATCTGTTTGCCCGCCTGCGCCGACTCCTCCCGTTTGTCTTTCTCATAGGAGTGCAGTATCCGGTGTTCGCTCAGCCCCCCATCGCACTTGATCTGCGGGCTGACAGGCTGACCATTGCTCGCGATTGGCACGAGATCTCTGCAGAGGGGCATGTCCGCCTCCAGTACGAAACGAGCCGATTGCAAGCAGATACTTTAAGGGCGCAGCGCATCTCCGAAGGCCAGCAGTGGCGCATCGAAGCTGTGGGGAGCGTCGTCTGGGAGAGCGAGGGGCTCAAGGGCCAGACAGATCAGATGGAGTTGCAGATCGAGTGGGATGGCTCGCAATGGACTATGAGCGAAGCGCGGTTGCTCCACGCACAGCTGGAGTACGAGCGCGGACGATTGCAAGCCGCTGAGATCCACATGAAGAGAGCCTCCGCTCTCTGGGTAGCCCAGGTCACGCACTTTATGGGGCAGACAGATTTTCAGAGCGCTACCAAAAGACAAGAGACCCTGCGCTTTCAAGGTCAAGAAGCCCGTGCGACCTTCTCCCCTCAAGGGCAGCTGACGCTGCTAGAGATCAAGGCCGGCGAGATCACGACGTGCACATGTTCGGAACCCATCTCACGGGCGGCGTATTCGATTGCCGCTGGCAACGTCCGTCTAGAGCTGAACGAATCCGTCTGGGCAACGAATATCTTGCTCAAAACCTATGGGCTGCCGGTCTTTTGGGCCCCGGTCTACTTTGCTTCATTGAAAGAAGAGGCAAAAAGCCCGTTGCTGCCCGATTTTGGGCAACTCCCCGATCGTGGGTGGTATCTGCGCTGGCGCGTGCCCTTCCGTATAGACAAGGAGAACACAGGCAAGGTGCTGATTGACTACTATTCCAAGCTTCCTGAAGTGGGGATGGGGATGGAGTACGCCTACAGAGTGTGGGGGCAGCAGGGTCAGATCTCGATCTATCGCTTAGTAGGGCGTGGGGAGTCCTGGGCCACAGACTGGACTCATCAAGCCCACCTCCCCCTCACCATGCGCCTATCGGTGGGAATTTCATCACGAACTGGGCTTCTCCAACAAGAAGCCCAGCGGCTCTTCTCGCGAGTAGTGCTCTCTGCTTCGTGGGAGCGCGTGCGCTGGAGCGCCTTGTGGAGCCGCGATCACTATCTGGTGCTACCGGAGGAAGAGACCGTGCTCTATCGCTTTTTGGAAAAGACGCCGGAGCTGACGCTGGCACTTGTGCCATGGCGATTGGGCTCGCTGCCCCTCTCCGTCACGTTCAGCGTAGCTTGGGGACGCTACCGTGAAAAGAAGCTCGACCAAGAGAATCTCGACGAGTCCACACGGTGGGACTCAGTTATTGGTCTGCAATCGCTTGCTCTGGAAAGCGCTCTCTTTCAGATTCAAGGCAGCACGAATTACCGCCTATCGCTCTATGAGCCGCAAGGCTATCGTCGCCAAGCGTACGATCTCACGGTGGGGGTGAGCGTGCACCCGCTGCCACGCGTGAGCGCCGATGGGACGTACTCGTATCGGTGGGTTCTGGGACAAAGCCCTTTCAGCTTCGATCAGCTCAGTCTCCTGCACCGAGTCACGGTGCGCACAGCGTGGGAATCTCTCTCTTTCAAGCCCACCCTCATCACTGGCTATGACGTTGAACTGAAAAGATTCGATCCGCTGCGCATCTTGTTGCGAGAGACGCTTGCCGGATGGGATACGGCTATCGATCTCGAATACGATCTCAACGAGCACTTTTGGAAGAGAATCGCGCTCAATATGACCGGTGCGAATGCGCAGCTGACGACGGCATTTCTCTTCGCGACAAGGACGTTCGAAGATACAATCATCAAGCTCAGCTGGGGCGTCCATCGTGTGGGGGTCAATGTTGATCTCAATCGGTTCTTTCTCAGGAGATTCAACCTCGAGACGAGCTGGCAGTGGGGCGAGTGGGAGCTCTCCCTCAAGGGAGAGTACGATCTACCGACCCAACGCGTGACAGCGTTACAGCTTGGGATTATCAAGAAGTTCTGCAAGGGATGCTGGCAGATGGGAGTCTACAGCGACGGCTACCGATTCTGGCTCCAGGCGCAGATCAACGCCTTCCCCACCGCTCAAGTGCGGTATTCGCCAACCGACCAACGCTTGTCGTTTGGCAGCTGAAAACTTAAGGCGTTTACGGTATACTAAGAATCGCAACGGGGTGATTGACTCATGGAGGTACGGACTGTCTGTTTGGTTGGGCACGCCAGCGCGGGCAAGACCGCTCTCGCAGAGGCATTTCTCAAGAAGGGCGGCTATGAGGTGAAATTCGACTTTACCCCAGAGGCCAAAAGCCGCGGCCACTCCGTGGATCTAGGCGCAGGCACCCTTGTCCAAGGGGATCGAATCTTGCAGATCCTTGATACCCCCGGTTTCAGTGAGTTCGTCGAAGAGGTCTACAAAGCCCTGTGGGCCTCCGAGACAGCTCTCTTAGTAGTCAACGCCGAGAAAGGGGTAGAAGTCCACACCGAAAAGACGTGGGAACTGATCAGGAAATTCAAAAGACCCGCATTGGTCGTCATCAACAAATTAGACCTGCCCAACGCTGATGTGCCCAAGGCTGTAGAGTCCATCCGCACGACGCTGTCAGGACGATTCGCTTTTCTCCAGCTGCCTATCCACGAAGGGGGCAAGTTTGTCGGCTATATTGATCTCATGGAAAACAAAGCGATCTACGCGGACAAGCGCAAGGGGGATGTTCCGCCCACTCTCAAAGACGCTGTTGCTCCAGAGCGCGAGAAATTATTAGAAGCGCTGGCCGAAGCCGACGACGAGCTGATGGTGCGCTTCTTGGAAGGGCAAGAGATCCCGACAGACCAAATCCGCCATGCGCTCAAAGATGCTCTGCTCAAGCGCGTCTTCACCCCGATCCTCTGCACCTCTGTGGCGACGGGCGTGGGCGTCGATGCCCTGCTGGAGATACTCCAGACCCAAACTCCTACGTTCGCTGAACTCCACAAACCCTCAGAGCGCTTTGTAGCTCAAGCGTTCAATCTCCTCTCCGATCAGTATATGGGCCGGCTGGCGTTCTTGAAGATCGTGGGGGGACAGCTCTCCGAAGGGGATACGATTATCAATATCAATACTGGTGCCCAAGAGCGCGTCAAAGAGATCTTACGCTTTCAAGGGGATAAGACCGAGAAGATCCCCCAAGCTCATGCGGGAGAGATCATCGCGCTGGCCAAGCTCAGCGACTGCAAGCTCGGCGAGACGTTTGCTGCCGAGCCCAGTGTAGAGAAGCTGCCCTGGATCGAGTTCCCCAAGCCGGTCTTCGCCCGCGCCGTCACTCCAGAAACTCAAGCCGACGACGAGAAGATGAGCAGCGCGCTCAAGGAGATCGTCAGCTTGAAAGCGACCCTCGATTTCTACCGAGACAACGTCACCCATGAGGCGATCCTCGCCGGCTTGGGCGATACGCACTTGAACGTTTTTGCGGAGCGTCTCAAGAACCGCTACGGCGTCTCGGTCAGGATGAACAAGCCTCATATCCCCTATAAAGAGACAATCCTCAAGGTTGCGCAAGGACAGTACAAGCACAAGAAGCAGAGCGGCGGCCGAGGACAATACGGCGAAGCCCACTTGCGTGTGGAGCCGATCCCCGGGAAGACCTATGAGTTCGTGGACGAGGTGAAGGGTGGTGTCATCCCCAAAGAGTTCATCCCCGCTGTGGAGAAGGGGGTGCTCGAAGCGATGCAGCAGGGCATATTAGCGGGCTACCCCATGACGGATATTCGCGTGGCCGTCTATTACGGGAGCTATCACGAAGTGGACTCTAACGAGATCTCGTTCAAGATTGCAGGGGCCCATGCGTTCCGGCTGGCTGCACAAGCCGCGCAACCTGCCCTGCTTGAACCCATATACAAAGTGACGATCTGGACACCGAGTGACTTCACGGGAGACATCATCAGCAGCCTCAACGGAAAGCGCGGCCGGATCTTAGGCATGGGCATGGATGAGACAGCTACAGACGGTGTCGTCAAGATCGATAAGATCGAAGCCGAGGTCCCCTTAGCAGAGATGCTCGATTACGCCCTCGAGCTAAAATCCATCACGCAGGGGCGAGCCACGTTCCAGATGGAGTTTGTGCGCTACCAAGTCGTGACCAGCGAAAAACTCGCCGAAGAGCTTCTCAAGCGCGAAGGGAAGACTTTAGGAAAGCCAGCA
>JBEPZC010000012.1:0-15548 GCA_041641035.1 Candidatus Bipolaricaulota bacterium | reverse complement strand
TTGGGGTACCCAATTTGCTCTAGATACCCCACGTTCCCGCAGCAGCTTTTGCCCTGCTGGGCCAGTTGCCCATAGTGCTTTTTTACTGTCTGTTTGATCTCTTGTTCGGTGTGCATCTTCTCCTCCTCCTAGTTTATTGATATATTTAAAATATTCGATATATACCGCAAAAGAAAGCTCACACTGCCTTGCTGAATTCTTCGCTCAGCTTTTTTAAAAATGGCTCGTTGCGGCGATAATACACCCAGCGCCCGATCTTCTTGCCCTGAATAAGACCTGCTCGCTCAAGGATGGCCAGATGGTGTGAAACCGTCGGTTGCGAAAGCTGGGCGATCCTGACGACATCGCAGACGCACATTCCCGGCTCATCCGGAGGGATCTCAGCGCAGCTGCAACAATTGCTTCGCTTGAGAGCCTCCAGAATTTTGAGGCGTGTCTCGTCAGCTAACGCTTTGAAGATTTCCACCAGCTTTGCCCGTTCCATCGTTTCTCTTTGCTCCATGATGTCCCTTATGTATTGATATATTTATAATTATCAATATTATAGCAAGAGCCGGTGTGCCTGTCAAGGGGGCTCTTTCTGTCAAAAGATCCTTTTGTCGTTGCTACCGGCTTTGAGAGAGCACACGAGCTAATAACTCATGCCCTTGGGCAATGTGCAGGCCTGTCTCTTGGGCTGCGCGTTCGTGAAAGGATGAGGAGGGACTGATCGCTGACGACTGAGAGCGGCTACGATAGATCACAAACGGCACTGGTGCAGCCACGTGCACCCGATCCTGCACCGGCGTGTAGTGATCCGTTGTGACTACCAGAGTAAAATCCTGATATGTTTGGGCCATTTCGGTCAGGAGTGGCCCCACGACTTTCGCATCGAAGTCCTCGATGGCCCGAATCTTCAAGTCCAATCTACCCTGATGCCCACACTCGTCGGGGGCTTCGACGTGGAGGTAGACAAGATCGCTCTGAGTGAGGGCGTCCAGGGCCGCACGCACTTTGCCAGCGTAGTTGGTGTCCAGGTACCCCGTTGCCCCTGGCACGTTTACGACTTTCAGTCCGGCGTAGACCCCTAGCCCCTTGATCAAATCCACAGCAGAGATGACTGTGCCGACAATGCCAAAGCGTTCCGTAAGCGTGGGCATGTGGGGCTTGCGCCCGGCCCCCCACAGCCAGATGGAGTTCGCCTGATGCCCTCTCAGAATATCCTGAGAGCGTCGAATCAAATCTCGAAGGAGGGAGCTGCCAGGGCCTTGGGGCAAATATTTTTCTATAGGGGCATTGGGGATTTCATGGGGCGGGGTGAGCTGTAAGTCATCGGGTGCGACGGGGGCATCGCGCCAGATCAGAAGATGCCGATAGCTGACCCCTGCATAGAATTCCAAGTTCTTTTGGCCCAGCTCGCGGGCGATGCGCGCGAGCAACTGCCTGGCATGATCGGTCGCGATATGCCCGGCGCTGTAGTCCTTCATTATTCGATAATCATCGCTCAGGGTGACGAGATTGCAGCGCAAGGCGAGATCGCGTTCGCTCAAGGCGATGCCCATGCTCGCAGCTTCTAGCGGGGCACGACCCGTGTAGTATCTTCGCGGGTCATAGCCCAGCAATGAAAGATTCCCCACATCGCTGCCTGGAGGAAATTGCTCGGGGATCGTCTCCACCAAGCCCAGCGTGCCCTGCTGGGCAAGCCTGTCCATATGGGGCGTTCGGGCATACTCTAAGACCGTCTTGCCGTCAAGCTCGTCGTAGCTATAGTCGCCCATGCCGTCGCCGACGAGAAAGAGATACTTCCTTTCCATAGAAAAAGAATCTTTCTTCTATGGCCTTTCCAGGAGGCCCTGCTTACAGTGCTTTTGAGGGAATAGTCCACCCCACTCCGATACAGCAGGGGGCTCTTCCTAGAGCCCCCTCCCCCTCTCTTCCTTTTTTATACTTCTATAGGCTGAGGGTTCTGGGCTTGATGGGGATGCTCTAGGCCTGGATAGACCTTGAGCTTCTTGAGCATTCTGCGCCCTAGGACTGTCTTGGGAAGCATATTTTTCACGGCTTCCTCGATGGGTTTGGTCGGATGCTTCTTTATAAGCTCTTCAAACGTCCACTCGCGTATCCCCCCAGGATACCCAGAATAGTGAAAGTACTTCTTCTGGGAAGACTTCTTCCCCGTCACTGTGATCTCCTTGGCGTTGATAACGATCACATAGTCGCCCGTGTCCACGTGGGGGGTATAGTGGGGTTTATGCTTGCCCATTAAGATCTTGGCGATCTGCGA
Source organism: Candidatus Bipolaricaulota bacterium (assembly GCA_041641035.1). Taxonomy (GTDB): domain Bacteria; phylum Bipolaricaulota; class Bipolaricaulia; order RBG-16-55-9; family DRXL01; genus JANXCC01. Next base: position 13,285 of record JBEPZC010000012.1, on the reverse strand, counting down.
CGCCAAGCGCCCCAATGTCCGCCCCTTGGCGTCGATCACCACCCAGTTGCGCTGAAACTTCGTGCCCAATTCTTCGCGTTTCATCAAGGTTGAACGCTGCATAATGTCCTCCTTGAACTACCGGCTTGCACAGATGCGATGAATGTGCTATCATAGCGCACTACAGGGCAAATTGCAAAGAGAGAGTCCATCCCTTGACAGCAAGGGCTCTATATTTTATAATAGCCTGCACAAGGGATTCGCTTTGCCCTAGAGATTTGTTATCTTATCTCCAACGTTACAAGCAGCACAAGCTGTTCAGTAACATATAAGGAGCTCGTATGCCAACATTGAATCAGTTGGTGCGCTATGGGCGCACCCCGATCAAGAAGATCAACCGGCGGTCTCAGGCGCTGGAGCACTGTCCGCAAAAGCGCGGGGTCTGTGTGCGCGTCTTCACCAAGACGCCCAAGAAGCCCAACTCGGCCCTGCGCAAGGTGGCCCGCGTGCGCCTCAGCAATAAGCAGACGGTCACTGCGTATATTGGGGGCGAGGGGCACAATCTCCAGGAGCACTCGATAGTGCTGGTGCGCGGAGGCCGCGTTAAGGACTTGCCCGGTGTGAACTATCACATTATTCGAGGGGCTTTGGATGCTGCCGGTGTCGAGGGCCGCAAGCGCGGACGCTCCAAGTACGGCGTCAAGAAGAGCGCTGCGGCTGCATAGTAAGGAGAATGATCGTCGATGACTCAGCATGTGATGGATCGGGTGATACCGGGGCGGCCTGTCCCGCCCGATGTGCGCTACGGTAGCCCGACCGTCGAAAAGCTTATCAATTACGTGATGCGCGAGGGGAAAAAATCGCTCGCGCGCCGCATCGTTTATCGCGCGTTTGATATTGTGCAGGAGAAGACAGGAGAGAACCCGCTTGAAGTCTTCTTTAAAGCGATGGGAAACTGTATGCCCAAGCTGGAGACGCGCTCGCGCCGCGTGGGGGGCTCCGCCTACCAAGTGCCTTATGAAGTCGAGGAGGATCGCCAGCGGACGCTGGCCCTGCGCTGGTTGGTCGAAGCGGCTCGCGAGCGCAGCGAACGAAATATGGCGGAACGGCTCGCGGCCGAAATCCTCGATGCCCTGAAAAACCAGGGCAAGGCCGTTGAAAAGAAGAACGAAGCCCACCGGATGGCCGAAGCCAACCGCCCCTTCGCCCACTACCGTTGGTAATCCCTCGTGGTGATCTCCTATGAAATCGCTCGGATACGATATTGAAAAGATTCGAAATATTGGGATCATTGCCCACATCGATGCGGGCAAGACGACGACCACCGAGCGATTGCTCTTCTACACCGGGCGCATCCACGACATCGGGGACGTCGATGAGGGCGACACCGAGATGGACTGGATGCCGCAGGAGCGTGAGCGTGGAATCACTATCACGTCGGCGGCGACGACCTGCTTTTGGAGAGATCATCAGATCAATATCATTGACACGCCCGGACACGTGGACTTCACCGCAGAGGTCGAGCGCTCGCTGAGGGTCTTGGACGGAGCGATCACGATCTTCTCAGCGGTCGACGGTGTCGAACCCCAATCGGAACAGGTCTGGCGTCAAGCCGATAAATACGCGACCCCCCGTATTGCCTATATTAATAAGATGGACCGTATCGGCGCGGACTTCCAAGCCGCTGTCGAGTCTATGGTCCAAAAATTGGCGGTCAAGCCCTTGCCCTTGCAGATTCCCTACGGTGAGGGCGACGGGTTTGCCGGGGTCATCGACCTGATAAAACAGAAGCTCATCGTATGGGATCCGCAATCCAAGGGAGCTATCTACGAATACAAAGAGATCCCTGTCGACTACAGGGAACGAGCGGCTGCCTATCGCGAAAAGCTCCTCGAAAGCCTCGCTGAAGTCGATGAAGAGATTCTCACAAAATTCCTCGAAGGGCATTCTATCTCCGAAGATGAGATCAAACGGGCTGTGCGTAAAGCATGCCTCTCTCATGATGACTTTGTCCCGGTGCTGCTCGGCTCTTCTCTCAATAATATAGGGATTCAGCCGCTGCTCGATGCCATCGTCGACTATCTGCCCAGCCCGTTGGATCGCGGAATCATTGAGGGCTTGAGCGTCAACGGCACCAGTACTAATGGCAAGAAGATCCAGCGCCGCCCTACCCCTGATGAGCCCTTGACGGCGCTGGCCTTTAAAGTCCAGACCGATGAATACACGGGGCGACTGGTCTATGTCCGTGTCTATAGCGGCAAGCTCACCAAGGGGTCGTATGTGCTCAATAGCACCACGGGGAAGACCGAGCGCATCGCGCGCATCTTCCATATGCACGCGAACAAGCGCACTGAAGTCGACGAAGTCCTAGCGGGCAACATTGCGGCCGTCGTCGGCCCCAAAGAGCTGATTACCGGGGATACGATCTGCGATCCCAATGCGCCGATTATCCTAGAAAAGATTGACTTTCCTGAACCGGTGGTAATGGCGGCCATCGAACCTAAAAGCGATGCTGAAGAAGATAGACTGAGTGAAGCCCTCTATAAGCTCGCCCAGGAAGACCCGACCTTCCGGTATAGAGTCGATCCCGAAACGAATCAAATGATCATCGCGGGGATGGGCGAGTTGCACTTGGAGATTCTCTTTGATCGTCTGAAGCGGGAGTTCCGCGTCGAAGCCAACATGGGGCGCCCCCAAGTCGCCTACCGGGAGACGCTTGCAGAAAGCATCGAGGTCGAAGAGAAGTTTATCAAGCAGACAGGTGGGCGCGGTCAGTATGCTCACGTCTGTATTCGCTTCGAGCCGCTCCCGCGGGGAAGTGGGTTTGAGTTTGTGGACGAAGTCAAGGGCGGGGTCATTCCAAGGGAGTTCATCCCGGCAGTGCAAAAGGGCTTAGAAGAATCTTTGGCGAGTGGGCCGTTGGGCGGATTCCCCATTGTTGATATTCGTGCCGTGCTCTTTTACGGGTCCTCGCATCCTGTAGATTCGAGCGAGATCGCGTTTAAGACAGCGGCGGCGCGCGCCCTCACCCAGGCCTTCGAGAAGGCCAAGACGCTTTTACTCGAACCGATCATGATGTGTGAGATCGTCACCCCTGAAGAGTACGTGGGGGAGATCATCACGGATGTGCAGTCGCGCCGCGCTCAGATCACCGCCATGGAAGTTCGACATAATACTCAGATCATTCATGCGCTTATTCCGTTGGCTGAGATGTTCGGCTATGCCACGCAGCTGCGCTCGATCTCACAAGGGCGCGCTACGTATAATCTGCGGTTCTCACACTATGATGTTGTGCCAAACAACCTCAAAGAAGAGATTCTGAAGGGGAGAAAGTAAATGGCTCGAGAGAAGATTCGCATTCGCTTGAAAGGGTACGATCACGAGCTGGTGGACGACGCCACCCGACGGATCGTCAAGACTGCCCAAGAGACGCGCGCGAAAATTATCGGGCCGGTGCCGTTGCCCACCGAAGTCCATCGGTACACGGTGCTGCGCTCGCCCCATGTCAATAAGAAGTCTATGGAGCATTTTGAGCGGCGCGTCCATAAGAGATTGATTGACATTAAAGAGCCAACCTCAGAGACGATCAACGCGCTGATGGACATCGAGCTGCCGGCGGGCATTGACATCGAGGTGAAGCTGTAATATATGTCCCTAGGGATTTTAGGCGAGAAAGCCGGGATGATCACGTGGTTTGATGCCGAGGGCAAGGCCCTCGCGGCTACGGTTCTCTACGCTGAACCCTCCGTTGTTACCCAGATCAAATCCGTGCAGAGCGATGGGTATAATGCTATACAGATCGGCTACGGGAAGATCAAAGAGAAGAACGTGTCCAAGCCCCTCAAAGGGCACTTTCACAAAGCGGGGCTTCCTGCAAAGCGCACCTTGCGGGAGTTCCGTGTGGACAATCCCGACGAATACAAAGTCGGGCAAGAGCTGAGTGTGGCGCTCTTTCAGGAGGGCGAGCTCGTGCATGTCAGCGGGATTTCCAAGGGCAAGGGGTTCGCCGGGGTGATGAAGCGCCACGACTTTGCAGGTGGTCCTGACTCTCACGGCATGAGCAAATGGCACCGCCGTCCCGGGTCGATCGGGAGCGTGCGCGCCACGGGAAGAACGTTCAAGGGGTGGCGCATGGCCGGCCATATGGGGCATGAGCGGGTGACCGTCAAGAATCTGAGAGTTCTGAAGGTCTATCCTGAGAAGAACGTGATCGTTGTGCAGGGGGCTGTTCCTGGGCCACGGCGCGGTCTTGTGGAGATTCGCAAAGCGACATAGAAGGGTGAAGGCCTATGGCTGAAAAGAGATTGGTGGCTCCGTTCTATAGATTCGATGGCAGCCCCGCAGGAGAGATCGAGCTGAGCGACAAGCTCTTTGGGTACAAAGTCAATAAAGATCTGCTCTATCGCGCGGTGCGGATCTATCTGATGAACTTACGCCAGGGGACGCACTCGACCAAGACTCGTGGTGAGGTCGTAGGCTCGGGCAAGAAGCCCTGGCCCCAGAAGCACACAGGGCGGGCACGGCACGGGATGCGCCGCTCCCCCTTGTGGCGCAAAGGGGGTGTCGTCTTTGGCCCCAAACCCAAAGAGTATTCTTTAGATCTACCCAAGAAGATGCGCCGCCGCGCCTTGCAGTCCGCGCTGCTGGCGAAGCTGCAGGACTCTCAGCTAGGCGTGTTGGATCGGGTTCTCTTTGAACGACCCAAGACCAAAGAGGGTGTGCAGATGTTCGAGCGCATCGGTTTGGTGAAAGATCCTAGAGAGATTCAAAAGAAGCAGAATCAGTTTCTGCTTGTCGTCTCTCAGAAAGAATACGGACTCCCAGTGAAGAAGACGTTTGCGAACTTGCCATGGGCCAAGTGTGTGGAGTCTGGGGGCGTCACCGTGTATGATATTCTAAAATACGAGTATCTTCTCGTAACGCAGCAAGCGCTAAGCGAGCTGGAAGCCCGCTGTGTTGTGGATGAGGCGGTGAACTGAGATGGATTTTCTCGAAGACGTCTTGCGTGAGCCGGTGATCAGTGAGAAGGGGTGGCGTCTGCAAGAAGAGAACAAATATGTCTTCGACGTGCACCCCAAAGCCAATAAGAATCAGATTAAGCGCGCCGTCGAGAGTATCTTTAAAGTGAAGGTGCTGAAGGTGTGGACGCTCAACATGCCCAGCAAGCCTCGGAAGAAGAAGTTCTATCAGCAGGGGCGGCTCCCCGGCTGGAAGAAGGCGATTGTGCAGGTTGCTGAGGGGCAGCGCATTGAAGTCTATAGCAGAGGGTGATAAAGAAGATGCCCACACGGAAATTTAAGCCAATCACGCCTGGTCGCCGCCATATGGAGTTGCCGGACTTCAGCGAGCTGACTGACAAGGAGCCAGAGAAAAGCTTGCTGGAGCCGTTGCACAAGACCGGGGGACGCAATAATCAAGGGCGCGTGACCGTGCGCCATCGCGGCGGCGGCCACAAGCGATTATATAGAATTATTGACTTCGCCCGCGATAAGTGGGGCGTGCCGGCTAGGGTCGTCTCCAAGGAGTACGATCCGAATCGCTCGGCGTGGATCACGCTGCTGCACTATGCCGATGGCGAGAAGCGCTATATTCTCTCGCCGTTGAACTTGGAGGTCGGCTCGGTGGTCGAAGCTGGGGAGAACGTCGAAGCGCGAGTGGGCAACGCGCTTCCCCTCAAGAAGATCCCTGTCGGGACCCTGGTGCACTGTGTGGAATTCTACCCGGGAAGCAAAGGGAAGCTGGCTCGCGCCGCCGGTACGGCGTGTCAAGTGATGGCCATTGAAGGGGGGTATGCGCGGCTGCGCTTGCCATCGGGGGAGATCCGGCTCTTCTCCCAAGACTGTATGGCGACCGTAGGGCAAGTGGGCAATATTGATCATAAGAACGTGGTGCATGGGAAGGCTGGGCGCGTGCGCCATCTGGGGATTCGCCCGACGGTGCGTGGCACAGCGATGAACCCTGTAGACCATCCGCACGGCGGCGGCGAGGGCCGACACTATGTCGGTGGGCCACCGCGCACCTTCTCGGGCAAGCCCGCCAAGGGCGTGCGCACTCGCAAGCCCAACAAACCCAGCGATAAGCTGATCGTCTCGCGGCGTAAAGGGGGAAAGGTCTGATATGGCGCGGTCGTTGAAGAAGGGGCCGTATGTGCACCCGAAGCTGCTCAAAAAGATCGAGAAGATGAAGCGTGGCGAGATCTCGGAGATCAAGACGTGGTCCCGAGCGAGCATGATCACGCCACAGATGGTGGGATTGACTATAAAGGTCCATAACGGCAGGACTCATGTCCCCGTCTCGATCGTGGAGACGATGGTCGGGCATCGTCTGGGGGAGTTCGCGTTGACGCGCACGTTTAAGGCTCATGGGGGTATCAAGAAGAAGAAGGCCCCCGACTTGAAGTAAGGAGGAGCGATGCAAGCGCGAGCAGTCGCCAAATGGATTCGGATCTCGCCGGTGAAGGCCCGGCTGCTGACTGCGCAGATTCAGGGCAAGCCGGTCGACGAAGCATTGCGCTTGACGCGCTTTGCCAAAGTGAAGGCGGCAGTCCCCGTACGCAAGTGTTTGGAGTCGGCTGTGGCCAACGCGGAGCACAACTACAATATGGACGTGGATGCCCTGTGGGTGAAGGAGGCTCGTGTGGACAAAGGGCCTTTTCTCAAGCGATTGCGGCCGGGTTCACGCGGCAAGGTCTCCATCCGCAAGCGACGCACCAGCCATATCACCATTGTCGTCTGTGATGAACCAAGGCCATCGAAGAACGCACAGCAAGCCAATCAGGAAGGATAGCTATGGGACATAAAACGCACCCCTATGGAATTCGCTTGGGGATCAATAAGAAATGGAAGTCCAATTGGTTTTCTCCCCGGAAAGCCCCCGAGTACGTCAAAGAAGATCATCAGATTCGGTCCTTGATCAAGGAGCGATATCATGGGGCAGGGATCGCCACGGTCAGCATTGAGCGCCCCACGGAGGAATTGGTCTCGATTCTCATTCACACGGCGCGGCCGGGGATCATCATTGGCAAGGGGGGCCAAGAGATCGATCAGTTTCAAAGAGAGCTTGAAGAGACGCTGGGGCGCAAGGTCAAGATCTATATCAAAGAGGTCGATCACCCCGATCTCGAAGCGACATTAGTAGCTGAGGATGTGGCGTCTCGCATCCAGAACCGAATCCCTGTGCCGCGCGCCATGAAAGAAGTCATTCAGCGGGTGATGGAGCATGGGGCCAAGGGCATCAAGATTCGCTGTGGGGGGCGGCTGGGTGGGGCCGAGATCGCTCGATCTATCGAGAGCAAGGAAGGACGGGTCCCGTTGCAGACGATTCGCGCCGATATTGACTACGGCTTCGCCCAAGCATTGACCAAATATGGCATGATCGGGATCAAGGTCTGGATCTATCGCGGGGATATCTACCCTGCCCGGAGAGGTGAGGTTCGTGGCATTACTCGCGCCCAAGCAACGCAAGTTTAGAAAAGACCATCGCGGCAATCGCAAGGGTAAGGCCATCCGAGGATCGACGGTTGCCTTTGGGGACTTTGGGATTCAGGCGCTCGAGCCCGCCTGGATCACCGCACAGCAGATCGAGGCCTGCCGCACCGTGATGGTCCGCGAGCTGGAGAAGAACTCGAAGATCTGGGTGAGGATCTTCCCTGATAAGCCTATCACCAAGAAGCCCGCGGAGACGCGCATGGGCAAGGGGAAGGGGGATCCTGTGGGCTGGTGCGCCGTCGTCCTTCCCGGACGGATTCTCTTTGAGATCAGTGGGGTAGATCGCGCTAAGGCAGAGGCTATCCAGCGATTAGTTGACCATAAGTTGCCCATCAGGACGCGCCTGCGGGAGCGCCTTAAGCTGGGAGGGGAGCGCTAATGGAGAAGATCGATAAACTTCGGGAGTTAAGCGATGCCGAGCTCCAGCAGAAGGAGCGAGAGCTCAAGCGGCAGCTCTTCAATGTACGCTTTGCTATATCCACAGGCCAACAAGACAATACGGCATTGCTGACGCAAATCAAGCGTCAGATTGCCCGGGTCAAGACGATCTTACGTGAGCGACAGCTCCAAAAAACTCGGTGAGGACGAGCATTATGCCTAAACGAGAGATGATCGGACGCGTCATCAGCGACAAGATGGCCAAGACGATCACGGTATTGGTCGAGACGCGCGTGCAACACCCCTTGTATAAGAAATATTATATAAAGCGGGCGAAGTTCTACGCGCACGATGAGCACTCTACAGCCAAGCAAGGCGATCTGGTTCGGATTCGGGAGTGTCGGCCGCTGTCGCGGCTCAAGCGGTGGCGTTTGGTCGAGGTGGTGGAACGCGCCCGTCCTGGCCAGGTCTAATCTAATGGGAGAGAGAGCGCTATGATCCAGATTCGGAGCATCTTGAAAGTTGCGGACAATTCCGGGGTCAAAGAGGTCCGCGTGATCAGCGTCTTAGGGCAGCCGAGCGCGGCCTGGGGGCAGATCGGGGATATCGTCGTCGCTTCTGTGCAGAAGCGTATTCCCACGAGTGAGATCGACAAAGGCGCGGTGGTGAAGGGCGTGATCGTGCGCACGCGCCAGCCCTACCGACGCCAAGACGGTAGCTACATTCGCTTCGATGATAACGCTGTTGTCCTGATCAATGCGGCCAAGGAGCCCTTGGGGACGCGCATCTTTGGTCCAGTCCCCCGGGAGCTGCGCGAGAAGGGACTGGTGCGGATTCTGTCGCTGGCGCCGGAGGTGCTCTGATGCAGAAGATTCGCAAGGGCGACACTGTGAAAGTGATCAGCGGGAACGACCGGGGACGGGTGGGGACGGTCTTGAAGGTCTTCCCCAAAGAGCGTAGAATTATTGTGAAGGGCGTCCAGATGATCACGCGCCATCTGCGGCCCTCTGCGAAGCACCGCGAAGGCGGGATCGTCCAACAAGAGGGCACGCTCTCCATCTCCAATGTCTTGTTGATCTGTCCCGAATGCGATCGGCCGACGCGCGTCGGGTTTGTGATCTCTGAATCTGGCGAAAAGCTGCGCCAGTGCAAACAGTGCAAGAAGACGTTCGACTGAACTGCGTGGTGACCATGTTATACGAACGGTATCGTAAAGAGATCGTGCCTAAGCTCATGAAGGAATTGGGGTATAAGAACGTGATGCAAGTCCCCAAGATTGAGAAGATTGTGATCAACATGGGCATCAAGGAGAAAGACGACCCCAAGAAGATCGAGGGGTGTGTCAAGGACTTAGCGACTATTACGGGGCAGCGTCCCGTTGTGACCAAGGCGAAGAAGAGCATTTCGGATTTTGGGATTACCAAGGGTGATCCTGTGGGGTGCATGGTGACGCTGCGGGGTGTGCGCGCCTATGCGTTCTTTGAGAAGCTCGTGAATGTTGTCTTGCCTGCGATCAGGGACTTTCGCGGCGTGAGCGCCGATTCGTTCGATGGGCGCGGGAACTTCTCCTTGGGGTTGAGCGACCAATTGGCCTTCCCAGAGATCAAGTACGATCAAGTTGTCAAGGTACAAGGCATGGATATCTGTATTGTGACTACGGCGAAGACCGATCGAGAAGGGTACTATCTGCTCAAGGCGTTAGGGATGCCCTTTAGGGATTAGCGATGGATAGGAGGAATCTGTTCCATGGGAAAGACCGCGTGGAGAGCAAAGCTCGCCAAGCCCCAGAAATTTGCAGTGCGTCGGTATAACCGATGCAGCCTATGTGGGCGTCGTCGAGGATTTATTCGGGACTTTGGGATTTGCCGGCTCTGCTTTCGGGCGATGGCACATCGAGGCGAGTTACCTGGTGTCCGCAAGGCCAGCTGGTGAGGGAGCTCTATGGATACCATAGCAGATATGTTGACAGCTCTTCGCAATGCGAACGAGCGCGCTCTGAAGACTGTACGCGTGCCGTACTCGAATATTAAGGCCCAGATCGCCCGTGTGCTCAAGGAAGAGGGATTCATTGAGGACTATCGTATTGAAGGGGAGAAGAAGCGCGATCTGGTAATCGTGATGAAGTACAAAGGGAAGCGTGGCAAGGACCCTGTGATCGACGGGATAGAGCGGGTGTCCAAGCCGGGACGGCGTGTCTATGTATCGGTGGAGGAGATCCCTCGCGTGCGCAGCGGCCTAGGAGTAGCTATTCTGAGTACCTCGCGTGGGGTGCTCACGGGCAAGCAAGCGCGCGCCTTAGGAGTCGGGGGCGAACTGCTCTGCTATGTGTGGTAGGGGGGTGAGGAGCTATGTCGAGGATAGGAAAGCAACCGATACCAGTGCCTAAGGATGTCAAGGTTGAAATTGGGCCAGATTATGTGCGAGTTGAAGGCAAGGCGGGCCAGCTGGTGCAGCGCTATGAGCCCCAGTATGTGAGTGTGCAGATGAGCGACGGCACGCTCGTCGTCACGCGTAAGGGCGACGAGAAGGAGTACAAGGCGCGACACGGCTTATATCGCGCGCTGCTGGCCAATATGGTCAGAGGCGTCCAACAGCCTTATACGAAGGTCTTACAGTTGGTGGGCTTGGGGTATCGCGCGAAGCTGCAGGGGAAGGATTTGATCTTAGAGATCGGCTTTCATAATCCGGTGACATACACGCTGCCGGACAATGTCAAAGCGGAAGTGAAAGACCAGACGGAGATTGTGCTCACAAGCCCTGATAAGCAATTAGTAGGCGAGGTGGCCGCGGAGATCCGAGCGCTGCGCAAGCCGGAGCCGTATAAGGGCACCGGGATTCGCTATAAAGATGAGCAGATCCGCCGCAAGGAGGGCAAGCTCGCCGGTGGGGCTGGAGCCGCTGCGAAGGCTGGGTGAGCTTCTGTATGAAACTACGAAGTCGGAATGAGCGGAGATTACGGCGGCATAGGCGTATTCGCCAGAAGATCTTTGGGACGCCGCAGCGCCCGCGCCTGTGCGTGTATAAGAGTCTCAAGCATCTCTACGTTCAAGTGATTGACGACGTAGCGGGGCACACCCTTGCCGCGGCGAGCACTACAGAAAAAGCCCTCAAGCTGAAGGGCGGGACGGTTAAGTCTGCTCAAGTGTTGGGGGAGGTCATCGCAGAGCGCGCGCAACAGAAGGGGATTACTGCTGTGGTCTTCGATCGAGGCGGATATCCCTATCATGGGGTTGTGAAGGCCTTGGCTGAGGCCAGCCGCAAGGCCGGGTTGCACTTTTGAGGAGGAACAGAGATTATGGCTCGATCACAGCGACGTTCTTCTGAAGAATTCGAGAATGAAGTCATAGACTTGAGACGTGTAGCCAAGGTGACCAAAGGGGGGAAGAACCTCAGCTTTCGCGCCGTCGTTGCTGTCGGCGACGGCAAGGGCAGAGTGGGCCTTGGCAAGGGGAACACCCGTGAGGTTCCGTCGGCCATTCAGCAGGGTATCCGCAACGCCAAGCGCCATATTATACACGTCCCCCTGGTAGAAGATCGGACGATCCCTCACGAGATCTGGGGGGAGTTTAAGGCATCGCGGGTCTTGCTGAAGCCGGCGTTCCCTGGGACAGGTGTCATCGCGGGGAGGACGGTCGGGACGATCTGTCGGTTGGCTGGGATCAAAGACATCTTGACGAAGGCACAGGGCTCAACCAATCCCCTGACGTTGGCCAAGGCTACTCTCGATGGCCTGAGCCGTCTGCGGACGCTGGAAGAAGTAGCCAAGCTACGTGATAAGAAGCCTGAGGAGGTTTTGCAGTGAGACTGAGCGATCTGCGTCCTACACCAGGCAGTGTGAGAAAGCCCAAGCGGGTCGGGCGGGGCAACGCTTCAGGGCATGGGACCTATTCGACGCGGGGGGGCAAGGGCCAGACGGCACGTTCAGGGTATCGGATGCCACCAGCGTTCGAGGGCGGGCAAACCCCGCTCTGGAAGCGGATCCCCAAGCGAGGGTTCAAGAACCCTCATAGAAGAAGTTATGCGTTCGTCAATGTCGGCCAATTAAACGAAGTGTTCTCTGACGGCGCGGAGATCACCCCCAAGGTTCTTCAAGAGCGAGGGCTTATTGAAAAAGTCGAGGGGGGTGTGAAGATCTTAGGCGATGGCCCGCTTGCGAAGAAATTGATCGTGAAGGCTCATAAATTCAGCAAGAGTGCGCGAGAGAAGATTCTGGCTGCTGGGGGGCAAGTCGTAGCTCTTATCCCTGAAGAAGCGGCACCTCCGCAGCCTCAATCGGTTGAAGAAAAACAAGAAGAAAAGATTGAAGAGAAAGCCGAAGCACAAGTGAAGAAGAAAGCTCAGACGGCCAAGCAACAAGAGAGCCAAACAGAGAAGGCTCCCAAGCCGAAGACGTCAAAGAAATCTGAAGGCAAGACAGGAAAGTGAGCTATGACTGAAGGGTTGTTTGAGGCATTTCGAATCCCAGAAGTTCGCAAGCGTATTCTCTTTACGCTGTGGATCATCATTGTCTTTCGTCTCGGGGCATGGATCCCCGTGCCGGGGGTTGACCCACAGCGACTCAAAGATATCTTTGCGCAGTTAGGGCAATTGGGGCAATTCCTGAGCGCGTTTACAGGGGGGGCGTTGGAGCGATTTTCCATCTTTGCCTTGGGAGTCATCCCCTATATTAATGCTTCGATCATTTTGAGTTTGCTTGTCGCGGTCATCCCCAAGCTCAAAGAGCTCCAAGAGCAAGGCGAAGAAGGCCGCCGCGTCATCAATAAGATTACGCGCTACGCGACGGTCGCTTTGGCGCTCATCCAAGCTGCCGGGACGAGTTATCTCATCTATACTCAAGGGTTGGTGCAAGCCGGCCAGAGCTTCTTGGGGTTTATGTTTATCTCTATCGTCGCGCTCACCACGGGAACGATGTTCTTGATGTGGTTGGGTGAGCGTCTCACAGAGAACGGCATCGGGCGCGGCATTTCGATGATCATCATGATCGGCATTCTCGCGGATTATCCGCGCTATGTCGGGACTCTCTGGCTGGAGATCACGAATAACCCCAACCCGCTCAAGGCTCTGTGGTTGCCGTTGCTGTTGGCGATCTTCGTGCTGGTCACGGCAGGCATCGTGATGGTGCAATTGGGGGCACGGCGTATTGATATTCAGTACGCCAAGCGCATGGTCAAAGGGCGCGTCTACGGGGGGCATAGCACGTTCTTGCCCTTGCAAGTCAATCAAGGCGGCGTGATCCCCATTATCTTCGCTGTGGCCCTGCTGGCCATCCCACAGACGATCTTTCAGTTCGCGCAGCAGACGGATATATGGGCAAGGATGACCACCGAGCGCGCGATCTCTTTAGAGATCACTGGCGAGAGCCAACCGGGGGAGCTCTTTGTAAAAGTTGAAGAGACCCTTGTGCAAATCACCTTGGCGCCAGGGCAGAAGGGCGAGGAAGT
>JBEPZC010000011.1:0-15761 GCA_041641035.1 Candidatus Bipolaricaulota bacterium | reverse complement strand
CCAGAAAGCTGAGCAGCGTTGCTCCCACTTGCGCGACCCACGCAGCGCACTTTCGGATTTTGACAAGCTGCGCGCGCTGGTCGCTGCGCGCCAAGAGCGCCGGCGATTCTTTGGCCAGAAAGTCTTCGAGAGAGGCCTGGAGCTGCACGAGCGTCTGGAGCAGGAGTTCCGCTTCAGCGCGGAGCGCAAACTCTTCAGGGACAATGCGACGTCGCCCTGAAGGGTATCGTGCGCGCAGATGTTCGAAGAACGCCGGGACCAGACCCTGTAAACGAGCGAGGTGGTCTTGATTTTTTCTAGCGAAGTGCCGGTCGAGCGCAGCGATCTCCCGCATGAGGTCTTCTAAGGTGTACTTGCTCACCCAACGCGTAAAAGCGTTGGAGAATGCGTCCTCTAGCGCATGGGCCTCGTCGATAATTAAGACCTGTGCATCGGGCAGCAGCCCGTGCTTGGCTTCGAGCCATAGGGCTGCATCGGTGGCGAGGAGCGCGTGGTTGACGACTAAAAGATCCGCGTCGAACCATCTTTCGCGGGCGCGAAAGTAGAAGCACTGATCGTAGTAGGGGCAATCGTGTCTGAGGCACCCAGCGGAGTCGGCGCTCACTTCGCTCCAGAGGGGGCTAGGGGGAAGGAGTGACTCTATGTCGCCGTCCTCGGTCTGGTCGGCCCAGCGCAGCAGGCGCGCATGCTCTTGGGCTTCTGCGACGGTTTTTGGCTGAAACCCGTGCAGTGCCAGCAGACAGAGATAGTTTGAAAACCCCTTGGCTACTGAGAACCGAAAGGTTCTGACACGGGCGAGCACCGGCAAGTCCTTGCGAATGAGCTGCTCTTGGAGGTTCTTCTTATTTGTGGAGATAATCGTGCGCTTTCCCGACAAGATAGCTGGGATAGCATAGGCGAACGTCTTGCCCACCCCTGTGGGGGCCTCGACGAGCAAGACTCCCCCAGAGTTGACGATCCGTTCGCAGGCCAAGAGCATCTGATGCTGCGAAGGGCGCAGTTCGAAGCCCGGCAGATATCCCTGCAGCTGATGTAAGAACTCCGCGCTGGTCATGGCTTAAGTATAATCTGAAGGGGGACAAGGCGCGAGTTGGCAAACCCTCGGCTTTTTGGTATCTTAAACTATTACTTCATACAAAGGGGTTGGTACCCATGCACACCAAGTATGTCTTTCACGTCTACGGCCGTTGGGAGGGCGGAATCAACGGTAAGGGCGAGATCGTCAACGAGGAGCGCACCATTCGAACGCCCTTCTCCGTCGCTGAGGAGTTTGGCGGGGCCGGCGGGCCGACAAATCCCGAAGAACTCTTTCTCTCAGCAGCGTGTGCGTGTTATCTGATCACGCTCGCTCAGGTCGCAGAGAAGATGCGCCTGCCAGTCAAAAAGCTCGAGTGCGAGGCTGAAGGGCGCGTTTCATCTCATGAAGAGGGGGGATTTCACTTCACCGAGATCGTTCTCAAACCCCACTTTGAGCTGGAAGGCGACCCCACAGCACACGACATGGCTATTGCTCGTGCCGTGCGCCTGGCCGAGCAACGCTGCATCATCTCCCGCGCCGTCAAGGGCACGGTCAAATACGAGATCAGGCCGACAGTGAAGGTCTAGACGCGCTCGAGCACCGTGGCGATGCCCTGCCCAAACCCGATGCACATCGTCACTAATCCAAACTGGGCATCGCGCCGCTCAAGCTCATAGAGGATCTTCGTGAAGAGGATCGCGCCTGTGGCTCCCAGAGGGTGCCCATGCGCAATGGCCCCGCCGTTGACGTTCACCCTCTCCCACGGGACGTCGAGCTCCCTCCCCCACGCGATGGGCACCGAGGCGAACGCTTCGTTACACTCAAAGAGATCTATATCGGAGAGGGAGAGCTTCGCCTTCTGGAGGGCTTTCTTCGTCGCCGGGATCGGGCCGGTGAGCATGATGGTCGGGTCGACCCCGGCGACAGCCCACGAGCGAAATCGCGCTCTGGGCTTGTATCCCAAGGCTTTGGCCTTCTCGCGGGTCATGATGAGAAGCGCTGCTGCTCCGTCGCTGATCTGGGACGAATTCCCTGCCGTGATGCGCCCATTGGGTCGGAAAGCTGGGGGGAGCTTAGCGAGCTTGGCTCGCCCTTCTTCTGGGGAAGCGTAGCGTCGGACCCCCTCGTCGCGCGTTATCGTTGTGGTGTTGATCGTAACCGGGACGATCTGACTGTCAAAGTAGCCCGCATCTTGGGCATGGGCAGCTTTCAGATGGCTCTGCAGGGAGAACTCATCGAGTTCCTCACGCGAGATGTTCCAGCGTTCAGCGATGCGCTCGGCCGACTCCCCCTGGGAGACGATCTCGTAGCGCGCTAAGAGTTTGGGGTTGAGCGGCTTGTCCAGATCGGAGCCCATCGGCTCGCGGGTCATGCTCTCGACTCCGCCAGCGATGGCACAATCGCAGACGCCGGCGAGGATCTCTTGGGCGGCAAAGTGGATCGCCTGTTGGGAGGAGCCACACAGACGGTTGACCGTCACTGCGGCAGACTCGATGGGCAGCCCCGCTTCTAGGGCGATAATCCGAGCGACGTTGAACCCCTGCTCGCCTCGCGCGGTGACGCACCCGAAGACGACATCTTCGATCTCAGCAGGATCGATGCGCGTGCGTTCCACCAGGGCTTTGACGGCTAAAACGCCGATCTCATCGGCGCGGGTCTCTTTAAAGAAGCCGTCGCGTTTGCCGATGGGAGTGCGCACAGCCTCGACGATGACCGGCTCACGTCCGGCTCCGATCGTCATAGAGAATTAGAGTTCGCCCATGGCGGCTAGGCCGTCGAGCAGATCTTTCACTAAAGAGTCCACGTCGTTATACGGGAATCGTGCTTGGCCCCCCAATTTCTGAGATAGCTCCATCGCTGTCCATGACTTACCTCCGGCGGTGAACTTCGTCATGGGTCCTTGGGGGAGCACCGGCAGCAGGTCGAAGACGCTCTTGACGGGGTATTTGGCCTTCCCAAAAATATTTTTGAGTTGGGCTTCCAGCTCCTCGCGCGCGCCCATGATAGCACCTCCTTGAATGATTGATGTGCTGCGTGCTCTCAGCGGTATTTTGCCACAAGGGGCATGGAATTGTCAAGCGGGTTGTCAGGATCGGAGGGCGCTGTGAATGCGGTCTGTGACCGCGTGAATGATGTTAGGCAACCATAGCCCTGCGACGAGAATCCCCACAAGCTGTAAGCTGAAGGGTGCTGCCGTCAGAGAGTCGAGCGAGACCGCCCAGATATTATAATAACTTAGCACGCAAGCGATCAGCAGCCCAAGAATCCCCAAATATCCCAGGCGGGTCAAAGTCCCAAGGAGCAAGCTGTGGCTGACCCCACGATGCTTGAAGATTTTCGTATAGGGGATCCAGATGAAGCCCAAAGGCCCCCAGCGGCGTCGGCTGCGGTTGTGCCGCAAGTCTAAGTCGGGGCTGAGCAGCAGACTAGAGAAGAGATACGCTCCAGCGAAGATCGCTATCCCTTCCCACCCGATGGCTATTATTTTATAGCGCTCGGCGACGAAGCCCACCGCGATCCAGACGGGCAGCAGGAACAGCTCAATACGCAGATGCGTCTTCCCCGATGGCATAGGGAGTATACTGTAATGAGAGATTTTTCATCTTGTCGAGCCCCGCTGTCCTGCGGGGACAGTACCTAGGTCCGCGAACTTGACAGCCCCAGTGCCGTGGGGTATAATAAGGCGTCTTTAGCAAAGCATTCATGCGAGTGCTAATTCGGTCAAAGCCCTGATTCTATTCGGAAATCTCTCATTGATTGAAGGAGGTAGAACTATGAAGAAGTTGCGGCTCAAGCCGTTGGGCAGTCGTGTCCTAGTCCGACGCATCGAGGATGAGGAGAGCGGAGGGATCATACTCCCTGAAGAGGCGAAGAAGGACTTGGATTTTGTGCGCGCCGAGGTCGTCGAGATCGGCTCGGATATGGAGAAGGTCAAGGTCCAGAAGGGCGATAAGGTCTTGCTGTCCGCCCTGGCTGGCACGAAGTTGACCTTCGATGGCGAAGAGTATTTCATCGTCAAGAGCAGCGATATCTTGGCTACTATTGAGTAGAGCTGTAAGAGAGCTTAATATCAACAAGGAGGTAGTCGTATGGCGAAGAAGTTCAAGGAAGTCATTTACGAAGATGAAGCGCGGGAGAAGATGCTTGCGGGGGTGCAGAAGCTGACAGACGCGGTGCGCATCACGCTGGGGCCGCGCGGCCGGCACGTCATCTTGGGCAAAGAGTTCGGCGGCCCAAAAGTGATCGATGACGGCGCAACCATCGCCGAAGAGCAAGAGTACGCGGACGAGTTTGAGAATCTGGGTGCCCAGCTTGTCAAACAAGTCGCCAAGGAGACCAACGACGACGCCGGTGACGGCACGACAACCGCGACGATCTTAGCATACGCCCTGATTAAAGAGGGCCTCAAGAACGTGACCGCCGGCGCAAATCCCGTGCAGCTCAAACGAGGTCTGGAGATCGCTCGTGACCGGGTCATCGAAGAGCTCCAGAAGATGAGCAAGGAGCTCAAGACCAAGGAGGAGATGGCCCAGGTAGCTACAAACTCCAGCAAGGACCCCGAGATCGGTCGGATCATCGCGGACGCCATGGAGAAGGCCGGCGAGGACGGGGTGATCACCGTCGAGGAGTCCGATACGATCGAGACGCACTTTGAGGTCGTCGAAGGGATGCAGTTCGATCGCGGGTATACCTCACCGTACTTTATTACGAACGCCGAGCGCATGGAGGCTGAGCTCAAAGAGCCGTTCATTCTGATTACAGATCACGAGTTGAAGAAAGCCCGCGATCTCGTGCCCATCTTGGAGAAGGTCGCGCAGACCGGAAAGCCCTTGCTCGTCATCGCTGACGACATCGAGGGCGAAGCCCTCACGACATTAGTGATCAATAAGCTGCGCGGCACGCTGCAGAGCGTCGCGGTCAAAGCGCCGGGCTTTGGCGACCGCCGCAAGGCGATGCTCCAAGACATCGCGATTCTTACGGGCGGCCAAGTGATCGCTAAGGACGCTGGCATGACGCTGGAGACGGCGACGCTGGAGATGCTGGGCAAGGCTGAGAAGGTCGTGGTCGACGACGACAACACGACGATTATCGGCGGCAAGGGCAAGAAGAAAGATATCGAAGCCCGAATCGAACAATTGCGCAAGCAGATGGAAAACACGGAATCCGACTACGACCGCGAGAAGCTGCAAGAGCGCATTGCCAAGCTCGCCGGCGGTGTGGCGATCATCAAGGTTGGGGCAGCGACCGAAGCCGAGCTCGAAGAGAAGAAGCATCGGATGGAAGATGCGTTAGAGGCCACCAAGTCCGCTGTGGCAGAGGGGATCTTGCCCGGGGGTGAGGTCTCGCTCATTCGAGCGGCTAAGGCGTTGGACAACTTGAAAGTCGAAGACCCCGATCAGCAGATCGGCGTCAACATACTCAAGAAGGCCCTCGAGGCCCCCTTGAAGCAACTGGCGGAGAACGCCGGCTTTGAGGGGAGCATCGTGGTGGAGAGGGTCAAGGCGCTTGAGAACAACATGGGCTTTGATGTCACCAAGGGAGAGTACGTCGACATGATGAAGGCGGGCATCATCGACCCGACGAAGGTCATCCGGTCAGCGATCCTGAACGCGGTCAGTGTCGCTGGGCTCTTCTTGACGACTGGCGCACTGGTCGTCACCAAAGAAGTCGGCGAGGACAAGATGCCGACGCCTTCGGTGCCTGAATACTAACGCTCTGTGCTCGTAGACACGGAGCTTGAAACCAAGCCTCGGTGCGTTATAATGCATCGAGGCTTGAAGTTTTGAAGGAGCTTGAAAGATGCGTCCGATGATCGGTCTGGCGTTAGGTGGCGGCGGAGCGCGTGGCTATGCCCATATCGGCGTCATTCGCACGCTCCTGGCCCATCAGGTTCCCATTGATGTCGTCGCTGGGACATCAATGGGGGCGGTCATCGGTGGGGCTTATGCGTGTGGCGTCGATCTTTATAAGTTGGAGAAGATTTTAAAGAACCTCGATGTCAATAAGCTCCTAGGGATTCCCGATACGACGCTGCGCGGCATTGAGAACTTGGCGGGCAAGACCGCTTCGGAGTATCTTTTTAAGAAAGCGGACTGGCGCACCTGCGAGCCAGAGCGCCTCAAGCAGCTCTATGAGTTCTTGAAGCTCTTCACTGGGGAGCGGACGTTTGAGGACTTGTCAGTTCCCCTGAGCGTGATCGCGTGCGACATCGACACCGGGGAGGAGGTCGTCTTGCGGTCAGGGAAGCTCTATCGTGCGATCGCCGCGAGCATCTCCTTTCCTGGGATTCATCCGCCGATCTATTACAACGGACGGTTCCTAGTAGACGGGGGCTTGGTCAACAAGATCCCCGTGGATGCGGCTGTGGCTATGGGGGCGCAGATCGTGATCGCCGTAGACGTTGGGGCATCGCTCAACGCGCGAGTGATGACGAGCTTGGACGTCTTAATGCAATCGCACGTGATCACGTCGCGGGAGTTGGTGCGGCTCAAATTAGAGCTGATGCACCAACGCCTGGGCGAGAACTTGATCATCATTCGCCCGGAAGTCGACAGGATTCGCATGTTCCAGTTGAGACAATTGGACCTGCCCATCCGCGAGGGGGAGCGGGCTACTGTAGAAAAGCTCTCTCTCATCAGAGAGATCATTCAGAAGCACTCCTCTCCAGAGCCCGTGGCGTGATCGTATGGGCTCCCTCGCCATACAGAAAGGGTGTCATGGCTGAACAGAAGAACGTCGTCATCGTCGAGTCGCCGACGAAGGCGCACACGATTGAAAAGTATCTGGGTCGGGATTTTTCTGTGATCTCGACGATGGGGCATATTCGGGATCTGCCCAAGCATCGCTTTGGCGTCAATATCCAGAAGGGCTTTGTCCCGACGTACGAGCCCCTGCCAGAGCGCAAGGAGTCGCTCAAGCGGCTGCGCATGGCGGTCAAGGGGGCTCGGGAGATCTACGTGGCGACCGATCCGGATCGCGAGGGCGAGGCCATCGCCTGGCACGTCCAGGAGACGCTCAAGCTGAAAGATCTGCAGCGCATCGAGTTCCACGAGGTCACCAAGGAAGCCGTGCAGCGGGCCCTGGAGCACCCTCGCGAGATCGATATGCATCGTGTGGAGGCCCAGCAAGCTCGACGCATATTAGATCGCATTGTGGGCTACAT
This sequence comes from Candidatus Bipolaricaulota bacterium, assembly GCA_041641035.1. Classification (GTDB taxonomy): domain Bacteria; phylum Bipolaricaulota; class Bipolaricaulia; order RBG-16-55-9; family DRXL01; genus JANXCC01. The sequence continues at coordinate 8,580 of JBEPZC010000011.1, read as the reverse complement.
GCTCAGCCCGTTAATCTCCAAGAAGATTCGCAGTCGTCTGTCGGCAGGGCGGGTCCAATCCGTGGCGGTGCGGCTGATCTGCGAGCGCGAGCGCGAAATTCAAAAATTCGTCCCTGAAGAGTATTGGTCGATCACAGCGACGCTGACGCCCCAAGGAGAGCCCTTCCCATTCGAAGCAAAGCTGTGGAAGCGTATCGCTGATACCGAGAAGCTCAAGATCTCCAACGAGCAACAAGCCCAGGAGATTCTGAAGGACTTAGACGGCGCTCTGTGGCAGGTGCTCACCGTCGAAGAGAAGGAGCAACGTCGCCACGCACCGTTGCCGTTTACGACGAGCACGCTCCAGCAGGAGGCCTCCAAGAAGCTGGGCTTCTCCACCAAGAAGACGATGACCGTCGCCCAGCAACTCTATGAGGGGGTAGAGCTTGGTTCAGGGGAAGTGACGGGGCTGATCACATACATGCGCACGGACTCGACTCGAGTCGCTGAGGAGGCGCGCAAGGCAGCACAAGAATTTATCGCCTCTCAATACGGGAGAGAGTTCGTTGGATCGGGCGAGGGACGCCGAACGAAGAAGACTAATATCCAAGACGCCCACGAAGCGATCCGCCCCACCGATGTTCGACTTCTGCCTGATGACGTCGCTCCATATCTCAGTGCTGATCAGCTTAAACTCTATAGGTTGATCTGGCAGCGCTTTGTCGCCAGCCAGATGGCCCCGGCGGTCTTCGACGTCGTCTCGGTAGATATTCAAGCGAAAGGGTATCTCTTCCGGGCGACCGGATCGGTGCTCAAGTTTTCGGGGTGGCTTGCAGTCTATGAAGAACCCCGCGACGAAGACGCCAAGCCCGCTGAGGAAGAAGCCCAGGGCCAGCTGCCTCCACTGCACGAGCAGCAGATCTTAGATTTGATCAAGCTCACACCCAAGCAGCATTTCACCGAGCCGCCGCCACGCTACACGGAGGCGTCATTGGTGAAAGCGCTAGAGGAGAACGGGATTGGGCGGCCCAGCACCTACGCCCCCACGATCTCCACGATCTTGGAGCGCGGCTACGTCAAGCTGGAGAAGAAACGCTTCGTCCCAACAGAGCTGGGATTCCTTGTCACCGATGCGTTAGTCAAGCATTTCCCCAAGATCGTCGACGTGGGGTTTACAGCGCTCATCGAAGAAGAATTAGACAAGATTGAGGAGGGCCAGCTTGACCGCATCACGGTCTTGCAGGATTTTTACAAGGAGTTTGCGAGCGCCTATGAGAAAGCCAAGCGCGAGATGGCATCGCTCAAGCCCAAGCCCATCGAGACCGACGAGATCTGCCCTGAGTGTGGCAATAAGTTAGTGATACGGACGGGACGCTATGGGCAATTCTATTCGTGTTCCACCTTCCCAAAGTGTCGCTATACACGCAATATCGAGCGTGCGCGCGAGGAGTCAACGGTCCCCTGTCCCAAGTGCGGGGGCAAGCTCATCAAGCGATATGCGCGCAAGGGCGGGCGCAGCTTCTTCGGATGTGAGCACTACCCCACGTGTGACTTCACTGTCAGCCAAACGCCGATCAAGCCCTGCCCCGTGTGCCAAGAAGGGGTTCTCGTCGAAGGTCAAGATGGAGAGCTTGTCTGTAGCAATAAACAGTGTGAGCATCGCGAGCCTTTAGGGGCTCCCTCGCACTAGCTCGAAAGAAAAGAAAGGAGAAGAGATTGCTATGTCTCGGTTTATGCGCTTAGTGGTTCTCGTCGTAGTTGGTGTTGTACCGTTGACTCTTGTGGGTGCTGGGCAGGCTGTGGTGCGGACGTTCAGCCCGCAGAGCACGATTTTTTCTATGGAGTTCAGCCCCGATGGGAAGCTCTTAGCCACGGGCCAGGGCAACGGCACGATATTCTTGTGGGACTGGGCGACAGGGCAGCCGGTGCGCGTCCTGAGCGAGACGTTGGGGACGGTCTTTGCGCTCTCGTTCAGCGCTGACGGGAAGAGACTGCTCACGGCCAACGGGGACGGGCAGATCGGCGCGGTGTGGGATGTCCAGACCGGAAGTCAGTTACTGAATCTTGAGGGGCACGTCGGCTGGGTGCACTCGGCGGCCTACAGCCCCGACGGAAAATTTTTAGTCACGGGAGCTGAAGACAAGACGGTGCGCGTCTGGGACGCTGCCGATGGGAAGTTATTGAGGGTCTTGACGGGCCATCGCAGCACGGTGTTTGCTCTGGCGATCAGCCCCGACAGTCAGATCATCGCCTCTGGGGGAGGAGATGGGGAGATTCGTCTGTGGGAGGCGCAGACAGGGGTGTTGGTGGGAGTTCTGCCGGTGCGCGTCGCTGCGGTCTTTTCCGTGCATTTTAGCCCCGATGGCAAACTCTTAGCTTCGACCAGCGGCGATGGAGTCGTTCGTCTCTGGGATGTCGCCGAGAGAAAGTTAGTGACAGCAGTAGCTGGGCATCGTCATCGCACGCACGCGGTGCGCTTCTCTCCAGACGGGAAGAAGCTTGCTTCAGGGAGCATGGACTGGCGGGTCAAGCTCTGGGAGGTGCCCACGCTCAGAGAACTCCAAACGTTCACCGAGCACGTGGAGTTTGTGCTTGCTGTAGCGTTCTCCCCCGACGGGAGGTTCTTAGCCAGCGGTGGTGGGGATTTCAACGTCATCGTGCGGGCCTTGTCGGAGTGAGACTTCTGTCCCATCGTAGAGTGCTCTATTCCGACACCGTGTAAGACGGATTACCTCCCCTGGGGAGCTTCCGTGTGCGAGAATACAGATGCGCGGAGGTGATCACGATGGTCCTGCGCAATCGCACACTGAAGCTTGGGCTGCTGATGTTCATCTACAGCTTGCCGGTCGTGGTCGTCTCGTTTGTGCTCTACTGGGCTCGCTGGTGAGTGCATCAGCCCATTTCACTAATGAAGCAGTGCGCTGACCGATGCCTTCGGCTGGCTCCTTGACTCTTCTCCCCTGTTTGTGCTATATAAAAAGACGCTCACCCCCGCCCACAGAACAGGGGGAAGGAGCGCAAAATATAAAGAGAAGTCGTAATGGTACGGCTCATTATACAGTGCAGTGCGGCCTTTGTCTTCGGTACCGCTATCGCATGGGCGAGTTTCTCTACCTTCCCTTCTCAAGGTATATTGTGGGTAGATGACGACGATCCCACGTGCGGTGGCCAGTCCCCTTGCTATCAGACAATCCAAGAGGCTGTCGCTGCAGCTCAACCAGGCGATACTATCAAAGTGCGACCAGGTGCGTACCAAGGCCAAATCATCATCTCTAAGGATCTAACACTCTCTGGCGAATCCCCAGAGCTTGTGTTTATCCGGGAGGGCCCGTTAGATCCAGATCCAAGACGTTGGGGGGTCATCGCCATTATTGGCCCCGCTATAGTGACCATAGAAAATGTAACAATCGATGGCACCACAATAGGCATCCTTGTCCAGGAGGCTCATATAACTTTGAGCCGAACTCATCTCTCTCATCACCTTTATGCTGTTCATCTTGCTTACGGTCACTTGACACTTTCGAATAGTTGGCTCTCTCAAAACGAATTCGGCGTCTCCCTTACAAGCGGGGGTTCACCTCCAAGTCGCATTGAAGGCAATCACTTCGAGAACAACGCTGTGGCTATCACTGTCGACCAGAGGAGCATCGTAATAATCCGCGACAATAAGATTGTAGGGAGGCAAGGAAGAGTACTCAAAAAAAGTGTAGGCATAGAGATCAAAGGCTCTACAGAGGCCCTCTTACAATTCAATACTATCCAGAATAACGAGGAAGATGGGGTTCTCGTGCACGAAGGAGCCAACGCATATCTAGAGAGCAATCACATCACGGATAATCGGTTCAATGGTGTGATTGTAGACGGCATGGCACAGGTGACCCTGGTGCGCAACCAAATCCTTCGCAATGGTTTCGGAGGACGCTTTGGAGTGCTTGTCAACGGCGGAGCAACTGTTGAGCTCGTTGAGAATCGCTTGGAGGGCAATCTATTTGGCTTAGGAGCTTTCCAAGCATTCGCCCCTGGTGCAAAGCGAATCCCCCACCTGAACGCCCAGAAGAACCGCATTGTGGGGAATGGCTGGGGTGTCTTCCTGCGAGGGGCAGCAGCTACGCTGAGGAACAACGAAATCACACATAACGAGAGCAGTGCTCTTGCTATCGACCCTGACCTCACCCTTTTCTTTGAGCTGGGGCTAGGCTATCCCACTTCAGGAGTGTTAGTGCAAGCAGGACAACCGCTTTTGGAGGCCAACCTTATCACACAAAACCGCCGGGGTGTAGTCCTGCAGTGGCAGGCATCGCCGACTCTTCGCAACAATCAGATAATTAATAATACTGAATACGGGATCGCTCTTTACCGCCGACCATGTTTTGATCAGGTTGCCGCATCTTTGAGGTTTCAGGGCAATATAGCAGGAGAAGCCAACGAACTATCTGGAAACGGCAAAACTGATCTCTGCCCTGCGGACTACCCCTGGCCGCCGGGGTTCAAAAAATAAGCGCTCTGAAGAATTTTAGCGCGTCCCCCGCAGCCGTGGATCTAAGATATCGCGCACTGCGTCTCCTAAGAGATTCCACGCCAGCACAAAGAGCGTGATCGTCATCCCCGGGAAAACCCACGTGTACCAATACTGCATCACGTCGCCGCCGGCAACCCCAACAATTCTGTTTCTCGCGAACGCGATCATCTGCCCCCAGTCAGCGTAATCCTCCCCTTGACCAAGCCCTAAGAAGCTCAGCCCAGAGAGTCCCAACACAATCGAGCCAATATCAAGCGACGCTAAGATTAAAGCAGGGTAGATCGAATTGGGCAGGACATGGCGAAAGATAATATGGAAGTTGCTTGCACCCAGCGCCTTCGCTCCAGAGACGAACTCGCGCTCGCGCACCGACAGGATAATCCCGCGCACAAAGCGCGCATAGCCCGCCCAGCCAAAGAGGATGTCAACCAAGACGATCTTATCTAACCCACGCCCCCAGATCGAAAGAATCACTAACGTCATCAAGAACGTCGGCAGTGCCAAGACAAAGTCTACCCCACGCATCAAGATCGAGTCCAGCCAGCCACCAAAATACCCAGAGATCGAGCCGATAATAATCCCTATAAGCAGAGTGCACCCGACGATGACAATCCCTGCGATGAGGGCGGTGCGCGTCCCCCAGACCAGCCCGTACCAGATATCATAGCGATTCTCGGTCGTCCCCAGCGGATGGAGCATTCTGCCAAACTCGTCTTTCAGTCTGGGCGGAAAAGTGTTCCAAGCTTGCGGGTCTGGGGGCAGGGGAGTGGCTCTGAAGCCATCGCGTGGGATTCTGAAGGGCTCGCAAGGGAGTTCTTTCATAAAGGGTCGTAAGATCCAATCTGGGACGATGTAATAGAAGAACGAAGGGCAGGGCTTGGCCGGTGGCGCCAGCCACGGCGCCGCCACTGCCACAAAGAAGAAGAGCAGCAGCAAGACGATCCCTGTGAGGGAGAGGGGATTTCTCAGGAAGCGCTTAATCATAGCGAACACGAGGATCAATGAAGACGTACAATATGTCCACCAGAAGGTTGGTCAGAACGATCAGCGAGGTCCCGATGAGGGTGAACCCCAGCACCATGGGCACGTCAAATTGCAGGGTCGCATCGACAGAAAGCAAGCCCAAGCCCTTATAGTTAAAGACCGTCTCGGTGATCACAACACCCGACAGCATCAGGCCGATCACGGTAGGGACAGCGATCGTGGTGACGGGGATGAGCGCATTGCGTAGGCCGTGCTTGAGGATCACTATGTTTTCGGAGAGCCCCTTGGCGCGCGCTGTTGTGATATAGTCTTGTCGCAGGGTCTCGAGCATACTGGAGCGCGTTACTCTCTGGAGCCCAGCCCAGCTCAGATACGAGAGCGTCAGCACCGGCAGGATAATATGTCGAAGCGCGTCAACGAAGATATCCCATCTGTTATTGAGAATAGCGTCTATGGTGTTTAAGCCGGTGTAGCGTGTGAACTGAGTGGCATCATAGACGATGCGCTCAGCCCAGAAGCTCAACCTCCCTGGAGGAAACCACCCTAATATCCCGTAGAAGATCATCAAGACAAAGATCCCGAAGACAAACGTCGGCAGTGAATAGCCCGTGATCGAGAAGAAGCGCATCGCGTGATCGAGGGGCTTATTGTGATGGACTGCCGAAAGCACCCCAAGCCAGATGGCTATGAGGACCACAGGGAGCACAGCATACAGCCCCAGCTCGAACGTCGCGGGCAGGCGCTCGCGAATCGCCTCGAAGACGGGCTTTTGCGCGACCTTCGACCAGCCGAAGTTCCCTTGAAAGACTTGTTTGATCCACCGAACATACTGCGCGATGGCAGGTTGATCTAGCCCGTATTTTTCGATTAATCTCTGGAGTTGCTCTTTGGTGAGCTTGCCCCCGAAGGCTTGTTCAGGATTGACATTGATGAAGAGCGCCACACGCTGATACGGCCCCAACGGCTCCAATAACAGAAACGTCAGGAAAGTGATGGCAAACCACAGAAAGGGCAAGAAGAGCAGCCGTCTGATGATGAAGCCAAGCATTTATGCTATTCTTTCCAGAGGTACCAATAATACGTGCCGACGTAGGCCATGTTCCAGAAGAAGCCCTTGACCCAACTGCGCGTAAATCTCTTAAAAACCCCCTGCTCGATGGGGATGAGCAGCGCGTGATCGTAATTGATCTGCTCGATCTGATAGTAGAGCTCTTTGCGCTTGTGGGGGTCAAGCTCGCGACGGGCTTGCAGAATGAGCTCATCGAGCTGTTTTTGGAGATCGGGCTCGATATCTAAGAAGCGTCCGAAGTAGCCTGTGCTTCCCAAGAGCGGGTAGGCCCAGTTGTGCGGGTCGTGGTAGTCTTGGCACCAGCCGCTGGAGTCGAAGGGGATCTTATCGTTATTGAAATCTTGGGTGATCTGCGTCCCTTGGAATTCGAGGGCTTCGAGCTTGAACTTGGGGTTGATTCTCTCGAGATTGGCTTTGAGAATATCGAGGGCGACGCGGCTACCGCCGGGGACATGGGGCATGAAGAGCTTAAACCCCTTCTCCCATACTTGGCCGCCCCACGCACGCTTGAAGTGCTCTGCCGCTTTTTCTAGATCGAGAGAGTAATAGGGCACATCGGGGTTGTAGCCGAAGACCTCTTTGATCATGATCGTCTTGGCCTGGACAGAGTCGCCCTCGAGGGCTTCGGTGATATAGGTGTCCCAATCGAACGCATAGGCGAACCCTTTGCGCACGTCTTCATCGCTGAAGAAGTCTGGGGGAATGCCGTTGCCGTCGAGCTTGCCCGACCCGATATACGGATTGTTCTCCGGGTTGACTTTTTGATTGGGCATCCAGAACGACATGCACTGATCGGGCAGGTCTTTGTACATCGTCACCAGCCCTTGCTCTACCAAGGGATAGACCTGATCGCGGTTACGAGGTAAGATCGTGACGGCATCGGCGTCGCCGTTTTGGAGCATGAGCAGGCGCGTGGCCCACTCGCGATTGAACTTGATATTGACGTTGAGGTAGGCAGGGCGCTCGCGCCAGTAGTCTTTGTAGATTTTGAGAGCGATCTCTTCTTCGCGGCGCCACCGCTCCAGCATATACGGCCCTGTCCCGTTTGTTATATTGAACAACTCGCTCTCTTCCGTTGGGGGATCGTAGAAGGTGCGCCAGGTGTCGCAACTGCCGTCCCATCCCGCTTTTTTATGTATATCTTTGATCTCGGTCATGACCCACTCTCTATCGAGAATGGAGCCCCACATGCCCACGAGGATCTGCAAGAACGGTGCGAACGGTTCTTTCAAGTGAAAGACAACGTTGCCGTCTTCGACCTCGACGGTCGCCTTGACACGCCGACAGACTTCTTGGAGTCCTTCGGGGCTGACATCGTCTATGGATTTGATTTGACTGGGGTCTGTGCCGTGCAGCTCGTTTTCGACTTGTCTTGCTAAATCCAAGATCGAAGAGACGCCAAGTAAGGGTTCAAGCAGGAGCCATTGAGGGCCGCCTGCGCGGTCCTGGAGCATCCCGCGCTCAAAAGAGTACTCGACGTCTTCGGGGGTCAAGATGCCGCTGCCAGGGATCTCGTTGCCTTCAGCGTCCTTGACCGGCCCGTAGTGGAATTTCACGCCTTGGCGGATGGGGAAGACGTAGGTGCGTCCGTCATCTCGAATCAGGCCGTTTTCTAGGCTGGGCACGGCTGTAGCCAGCCAGGGGATGAATCTATCCGGGTGTGGGCCGTCAAAGAAGATGAGCGTCTCGTAGATATTGAAGATAATGCTCCCAGAGCCGGTGTCATAGGCTGCTGCGGGGTCGAGCGTGTCTATGAAATCCCCGATCCCGACGACGACGTATGTATCGGGGTTTTTCACTTCCGGTCTGGGTGTTGGGGGCACCGTTGCCGGAGGGGATTGAGCTTGACCTGGGAGCTGAACTTCGATTTCGCTTGGAGGTTGCTGCGGCTCTTCGGGTGTTGGGGGCGGTGGGGTGGCAGTCTCCGAAGATGGGGGCGTTGAAGGCTTTTGGCCTGGGTTGAGCACTATCAATACGAGTGCAAAGGCAATGACGATCATCACAGCTCCGGCAATGAGCCACGACTTCT
>JBEPZC010000010.1:0-15965 GCA_041641035.1 Candidatus Bipolaricaulota bacterium | reverse complement strand
CGGCGAATGGGTCGCACTGATAGGCCCAAGCGGTTGCGGCAAGACAACGCTCTTGCACATCATCGCCGGGCTGATCCCTCCAGATTCGGGGAGGATCTGCCTCAACGGTGCTCTCGTCAGCGACTGTCGCCACCATGTCGCGTACATGCAGCAAAAAGATCTGCTCTTGCCGTGGCGCTCCGCTCTGACAAACACGTTGCTTGGCCCGGAGATCGCCAAAGAAGACTTAGAACAAGCCAAAGCCCGCGCTAGATATCTCTTTGAGGAGTTCGGCTTGGCCGGGTTTGAGGGCGTCTATCCTGCGCAACTTTCAGCAGGGATGCGCCAGCGCGTCGCGCTCATCCGCACCTTGCTCACCCAAAGGGAGATCGTCTTGCTCGATGAACCCTTCGGGGCGCTCGATGCCCTCACGCGTTCGGAGCTGCACGACTGGCTTTTCAAAGCCTGGGAGCAATTCTCTCAAACGACGCTCTTCGTGACCCACGACGTCGAAGAGGCGCTCAAGCTTGCCGATAGAGTCTATATTCTCTCTGAGCGCCCAGCGCGCGTCAAAGCTGTCTTCCCCCTATCGCTTGTGCGCCCGCGCGACCCAACAGATGCAGACTTTGTTCGTATGAAAGCTGAGGTGCTGCGCGTGCTGCGGTCGCCTTGACAAACCCCATGCGAGGTGCTAAACTGTCTTGTGCCATAGGGGAGCTCGGGGAACCGGGCTGAGAGGGTCTCTGAAACAGAGACCGACCCTTAGAACCTGATCCGGGTAATACCGGCGAAGGGAACTTTCAGCACTCCTCCCGAGATCTCTCCCAGAACCAACTAAAGGAGGGATCACTATGCTGCGTCACGCAGCGCTCGTCGTCCTGCTCATCGGATTGGGGCTGGTCTGGAGCCAATCTTTCTCCTTGGCTCAGGCTGGCGAAGGCTCGAAGCTCGTCGTCTATGTCTATGAGAGCTTTGTCTCCTGGGGGCCAGCGAAGTTTATCAAGACGGAGTTTGAGCGGCGCAACCCCGGCGTCGAAGTCGAGTTTGTCGCCACGGGGCCGAGTCGTGCCATGCTCGCTCGACTCGTCCAAGAGATCCAGTCAGGTGGCACCCCAGCTGATGTCTTCCTTGGCGAGATCAACGACGTCCCCAAAGCGAAACAGTTTGGGCTCTTTCTGCCCCTCACTGAGAGCGACGTCCCCAACTTAAGAACCGTCTCGAAGTCGCTCCTCTTCGACCCTGAACGCACCCTCATCCCCTATGAACATGGGTTTATCACGCTCGTGTACGATAGCGAGAAACTCAAATCTCTCCCCGAGACATTCAGTGCCCTCACACAGCCTCAGTATCACAAGCAGCTGATCATCCAAGACGCACGCACGTCCAGCGTGGGGCATGCCTTTCTGCTCTGGACGATCTACAACTACGGAAACGTGGGGTATCTCGACTATTGGAAACAACTGCTCCCTACGATCTTGACGATCCAACCGGGGTGGAGTGCGGCGTATAAGCTCTTCACCAAGGGCGAAGCCCCCATGGTCGTCAGTTTCTCTACAGATTCGTGCTTCGACCCGCGCTACAAGCCGCTCTTGCTCAATAACCAGGGCTACCGCACGATCTTCGGCGCTGGGATCGTCAGGACTACAGACAACCCCAAGCTGTCTCGAGCGTTCTTAGATTTCTTGCTCTCGGTCGAGGTGCAGGAGAAGCTTCCCGACACCGAAGTGATGTTCCCGGCCAACTCTCAAGCGAAGCTTCCCGAGACATGGCGTACCTGTGCGGTCATCCCGCCTAACCCGGTGATGCTGCCGCTCGATATGGTGGCGGAGAACGATGACCGCTGGCTCGACGAGTGGGCCAGACTTGTGGTCACGGGACGCTAAGTCAGTATGGGACTATTAGGACGTAAAGGCCCTCACCCTGCCCGCCTCTCTCTCCCGCGGGTGAGCGGTGAGGGCCTTATGCTCCTCCTTCCTGGGCTCTTTTTGATTCTCTTCTTCTACGTCCCTCTGGCGAACTTGCTCCGCGAGGGCCTCATCCACGATGGTGCTCTCTCCCTGGAGTTTGTGAAGAAGATCCTCACGGATGACTATTTCCAGCATGTGATTCTCTTCACGCTCTGGCAGGCGCTCTTGAGCACCTTAGCAAGTATTGTCCTGGGGCTGCCCTTGGCATATGTTCTTGCGCACTATGACTTCCCGCTCAAAAGAGCAGTCCGTTCTTTGACGATTGTGCCGTTCGTCTTGCCGGCGATCACGGTCGCGCTGGGGTTTGCCCTGCTCTTTGGGCGCAACGGCTATCTCAATCGATTTTTAATGGGGCTGTGGGGGCTGAGCGAGCCCCCCTTGCCCATCATGTACTCTCTGACGGGAATTGTGCTGGCTCACGCGTTCTACAACGCGCCTATTATCGCACGCACCGTGCATGCTGCATGGGAGCGCTTAGATCCGCGCTACGAAGAGAGCGCTCGCGCCTTAGGGGCTTCGCGCTTCTCTGTCTTCAAAGACGTTACGCTCCCTCTCATTCTGCCAGGTCTGCTCAGTGGCGCAGCGCTCGTCTTTATCTTCTGTTTTTTGAGCTTCCCCATCGTCTTATCCGTAGGGGGCGGACGGTTCTCGACCATCGAGGTCGAAATCTACACAAGAGTCGTCACGATGCTCGATCCACGGTTTTTAAATTATAAGATTGGCGCAGCATTGGCGCTTGTGGGGCTCTTGCTCTCGCTGGGGATGACCTATGTCTATCTGCGCTTGCAGGGGAGCTTCGCTCGACAGACAGAGCAGCTGCGCCCTCGCCCAACTGTCCCGCTCTTTGCGGGAGTGAAAGATCTCTTACGCCCGCAGAAGCTTCTCATCTGGCTCTATGTGCTGGTGAGTCTTATCTTATTTGTTGGCCCGATGCTAGCGATTGTCGCCGACTCCCTGTGGGAGGAGACGGCTTTGGGTGGGCGCTGGACGCTCCGCTGGTATGCGTATATCTTTACTCCACAGTACGAGGCGTTTTTGGGGGATTCGCCCTTGCGCGCGGTTTTAAACAGCCTCGCCTTTGGAGTGGGCGCGACGCTCCTGGCGCTGCCCCTAGGGGTGATCTTCGCGTATGTGATCGTGCGGACGCGCTGGGGAGGGCGGCGGCTCCTCGACACCCTGCTTATGGCTCCCTTGGCGACTTCTTCGATTGTCTTGGCGTTCGCGTTCTTGAGGGCGTTCAACGCGCCGCCGTTTCGGCTCGTGGGCACGGCGACCGCTGTGATCATCGCGCACGCCGTGATCATCTTCCCGTTTATCGTGCGGGCGCTCGTGCCGGTCTTGGAGAATCTCGATGTCAAGCTTATCGAGAGCGCTCGCAGCTTCGGTGCGTCGCGCCTCCGGGCGCTGCGCGAGATTGAGCTCCCCCTTGTTGCTCCGGGGCTTTTGGCTGGGGCGGTCTTCGCCTTTGCCCTCAGCTTGGGTGAGATGAGCGCAACCCTGATGCTTGCCCGACCAGGGTTGAACACGATACCCGTGGCTGTCTATCGGTTCTTGAGTCAACACTCTCTTGGCGCGCCCAGCGCTATGAGCGCGGTGATGATCGTCGTCTCGGGGGTCGCGTTTATCGTGCTAGAGCGCTTTGGGGAGAAGGCTCTAAAATTATAAGGGTATGCGCGTCACGCTCCGCGGCATTACGAAGCGATTCAGGACAACGGTCGCCCTGGAAGACGTCTCTCTGGACGTGGGCGATGGAGAGCTGATGGCCCTGGTCGGTCCTAGCGGCTGCGGCAAGACGACCCTTGTGAGGTTGATAGCAGGCTTTGAGACCCCTGATTCGGGAGATATTCTCTTTGATGGGCACAGCGTGCTGGGGGTACCACCGGAGCGGCGTGGCGTCGGGCTAGTCTTTCAAAACTACGCGCTCTTCCCACACATGAACGTCTTCCACAATGTCGCGTACGGGTTAAAGTTTAAACGCGTTGATCGTCCCCGTGAGCGTGTGCACGAGCTCCTTGACCTGGTGGGGTTGAAAGGGCTGGAAGATCGGATGCCCGCGGAGTTGTCGGCGGGACAGCAGCAACGGGTCGCATTGGCGCGCGCCTTAGCGCCCAACCCTCAAGTCTTACTGCTCGATGAACCCCTCAGCGCCCTCGACGCCAAGCTGCGCGAGCGCCTGCGCCTCGAGATCAGAAAGATTCAGAGAGCCCTGAAAATCACGACGCTCTACATCACCCACGACCAGGAGGAAGCGTTAGCTGTTGCCGACAGGGTCGCGGTCATGAGCGTCGCTCATATCGAGCAGGTCGGGGCGCCCCAAGAAGTCTATACCACGCCGGCAACGGAGTTTGTGGCGCGCTTCATCGGGCGAGGCAATCTCGTGATGGGCCAAATCCTAAAACGTGATGGAGGAGAAGTCATACTCTCTGTAGGCGATAGGGTGATGCGTGCCCGCGGAGCTGTCGGCGAGCTGGGGCAGTCTGTAAAAGTTCTCGTGCGCCCTGAAAGAATCCGGCTCAACCACGTCGCAGAGAATATCTTCATGGGAAAGATCGTGGGGATAGAGTTTGCTGGAGATACCCTGTGGCTTCATGTCGAGGCTCTCGGCACTACTCTCGTCGTGAAAGCCACTACCCTTGATAAGAGCGTGCACGAGGGGGAGCGTGTGCAATTAGGGGTTTCTGCTTCGGATCTCTATATCGTGCCGCCTAGCGATCAAAGATCGCCACCCATATCGTGACCAGTATCGTCACGGCGATAAAGAACCAAACGTTTAAGAACCACACAGCCGCGACGACGCTGTAGATGAACCCTCGGCGGCCCAGCGTGTACCCGTCGCTTCCGCGCATAAATAAGTCAGTGAGGTATTGAGAAGGCTCGGTACCTTCCATCTCGGAGAGGGCCTTGGGTGGCGCACTGATGAGCATGGACAGGAGATTGAAGTAGCGTAGGGCCGTCAAGAAGCTGAAGAACGAAACAGCCAGGGTAAAGATAATCGTCCAGATGGGGTAGTCTTGCGGGCGCAGCCCTCTGCTGGGCAGCTGAGGAAGCTCGATGATGGCTTCCCAGACGCCACTGAAGCTGATGATGAACCCCAACAACAGGACGCTCGCTGAGGCGAGAAACGTCACGGACATAATAATATTGCGCAGCTGATGCACCACAAGCAGGTGATCGCCCTCTTCGATGGCATGGAGCAAAGCGCCGGTGACCGCCTGGCGCATCCGGCCCTTGCGTGTCGCGTGGGAGCGACGGCGGGAGAGATAAAAATAGACAAAATGATACCCATAAAAGCAGCTGAAGAACGTGAGGAGTGCAATGATCGTTTCGCTGGAGAGCATAGCCCTTATTTATACAGAGTGCTTGGCGGTTTGGCAAGAAGCCTTGACAGGCTTCTTGGGCGAAAGTAAAATGATTGCAGTGTGGGACGGAAAGGCAGGTGCCCTTCGTGGATTCTTCCATTGTAGCTCCGGCAGGGTTCGATCTTACCGAGCCCGATAGAGCAAACCTCCCTGAGGTCATCGCGATATTACCGCTGAAGAACACGGTGGTCTTTCCCAACTCCGTCCTACCGCTTACTGTGGGGCGCGAAAGCTCGGTCAAGCTTGTTGAAGAGACTCTAGCGGACACGAAGATCATAGGGGTGCTGACGCAGCGCGACCCTAACGTTGAGCATCCTACACCAAACGATATCTATCACATTGGCACGATCTGCAAGATCGTCCGGGTGATCAAGACGCCCAGTAATACCCTTCTGGTGTGGGTGCAGGGGCTCAGCCGCTTCGCCGTCGAGATGTTCACGCAAGAGACGCCGTACTTGATGGCCAAGGTGCGGCTCTTGCATTCTATCCTTGAGGAAGATATCGAGACAGAAGCGCTCAGCAAGCAAGTCACGGCGCTCTTTCAGAAGATGCTCTCGCTCATGCCCAATCCCCACGTGGAGATTCAGACGATGGCCTCGAACCTGAGTGATCCGGGGCATTTGGCGGATTTCATCACAGCGAACCTCGATATCGACGTGGAAGCGAAACAGCAGGTCTTGGAGACCTTGAAAGTGAAGGAGCGCTTGACTTTAGTCTTGCGGCTGCTTGAAGAGGAGAACGAGATCTTAGAGGTCGGCTCGCGCATTCACACCCGCGTTCAAGAGGAGATCGGGCGGTCCACACGAGAGAGAATCCTGCGCGAGCAGATGGAAGCTATTAAAAAAGAACTGGGCGAGGAGGAAGGCCCCGAGATCGAGGAGCTGCGCCGCAAGATCAAACAAGCAAAGATGCCCAAAGACGTGGAAAAGGAAGCCCTGCGCGAGCTGGATCGTTTGGCGCAGATGCATCCCAGTTCGGCAGAGTACACGGTCTCGCGCACCTATTTAGATTGGCTGATCGCGCTGCCGTGGTCAAAGACCACCAAAGATATGCTGGATATTGCCCGTGCCCGCCAGATCCTCGACGAAGATCACTATGACCTCGAGAAAGTGAAGGAGCGCGTCTTAGAGTATCTGGCGGTGTTGAAGCTCAAGCGCGATATGAAAGGCCCCATTCTCTGTCTGGTGGGGCCACCGGGGGTGGGGAAGACCTCTCTAGGGCGCTCAATTGCTCGTGCTTTGGGCAGAAAATTTGTGCGTATCTCCCTTGGTGGGGTGCGCGATGAGGCCGAGATTCGTGGGCACCGACGCACGTATGTCGGAGCGCTGCCGGGCAGGATTATCCAAGGGCTACGCCGTGCAGGTTCCAAGAACCCCGTCTTCATGCTCGACGAGATCGATAAGATGAGCAGCGACTTTCGCGGTGACCCTGCCTCCGCTCTCTTGGAGGTGCTCGACCCGGAACAGAATAATAACTTCACGGATCACTATCTCGATCTTCCGTTCGATCTGTCGCGGGTGCTCTTCATCACCACGGCCAACGTCTTATATGCTATCCCCGGCCCCTTGCTCGATCGCATGGAGGTGCTGGAACTGCCGGGGTACTCTGAAGACGAGAAGGTCCAAATTGCCCAGCGCTATCTGATTCCTAAGCAGATCAAGGCTCACGGGCTGCGGGCACATCAGGTTGAGTTCAGCGATGCTGCACTCCGCCAGATCATTCGTGACTATACGCACGAGGCGGGGGTGCGCGGGCTCGAGCGTGAGATCGGCGCGATCTGCCGCAAAGTTGCTGTGCACGTCGCGGAGAAGAGGGATCGGTCCAGGCGCTTCATCGAGCCGCAGGATCTCACCAAACTGCTCGGCCCACCGCGCTACTTCTCAGAGGTTTCCGAGCGTCTGACCAAATCTGGGGTCGCCATAGGACTAGTGGTCACCCAGGTGGGCGGGGATATTGTCTTCATAGAAGCGACCAAGATGAAAGGCAAGGGGGAGCTCAAGTTGACCGGCCAACTGGGCGAGGTGATGAAAGAATCTGCCCAAGCGGCGCTCAGCTACATCCGGGCCAACGCAGAGAGCTTAGGGATTGACTCAGAGATCTTCGCGACCCATGATATACACATTCATGTGCCGGAGGGAGCCATCCCCAAGGACGGGCCTTCGGCAGGAGTGACCATCGTGACGGCATTGGTCTCGCTCTTGACCGATACGCCCGTGCAGGGCGACTTGGCTATGACCGGCGAGATCACGTTGCGCGGGAAGGTCCTCCCGGTTGGGGGCATCCGGGAGAAGGTCTTAGCCGCCCACCGCACGGGTATCAAGACCGTGATCTTGCCGCAACGCAATGAGAAAGATTTAGAAGAGCTCCCGCAAAACGTCAAAGAGGCGTTGCGGTTTGAGTTCGTCGAGGAGATCTCCCAAGTCTTGCAAATAGCTTTGCCTCGCTATGTCGCCGTCCCGTAAGAAGCGAATTCTCGTGGTCGCGCCCCACCCCGATGATGAGGTCTTAGCCACGGGGGGCGTGATCCAAGAGCACGTACGCAAGGGGCACGTTGTGAAGATTATATTGGTCACGTGTGGGGATGGGCAGCGGCGCGGGTTCTTCCTCCCACCAAAGCACTTTCGCCGCTTGGGAGAGCGTCGCTATAGCGAATCCCTCACAGCCCTGAGGATGTTGGGGATTCCAGAACGGCGCGTGATCGCGTTGGGGTATCCTGATCGTGGGATAGCTCATCTGTGGACTGATGGATACCAGCCCTATACGTCGCGCTACACCAAGGTCTCTACCGTGCCATACGAGTGGGCGTATCGTCCTGGAGCGTCCTACACGCGCCAGTCCATTCTTCACGATATCACGGAGATCCTACACAAAGAGCGCCCGGAGATCATCTACCTGCCGCATCCTCAAGATCGCCACGGGGACCATCGAGCGGTCTATCTCTTTGTCATGGCGGCTCTGCGAGAGAGCCAGCTCCACCCGCAGTTGCGACACTATTTGATTCATTATGGGGCCTGGCCCTTACCCGTGGGAAAGCATCCGTCTCGGCCCTTGTTGCCCCCACGCTCATTGCGCCACAGCTGCGAGTGGATGCTTCATGAGCTGCGAACGGAGCAGATCGAGCGCAAATGCCAGGCGATCCGCTGCTATCGCACCCAGACACAATATATCGAAGACCATCTGTTCAGTTTTGTCCGCCGCAATGAGCTGTTCGATCTCACCCCTCTGAAGAGGGCTCTTCCAGCGGAGGGGGAGCAGCGTTCGGCTCGTCTTCCAAGGCTGCTAGCTGGTCTTCGTCGAGACCAAAATAATGTCCTATCTCGTGCATTACTGTAATCCGGACCTGACGGCGGATCTCATCGTCATTCCCGTTGGCGAGCGCTTCGATATTCTTCTGAAAGATATAGATTATATCGGGTTGGATCTGTTCTGAGAAGACGGAGCGTTCGGTCAAGGGGACTCCGTGATAGAGCCCAAGCAGGGTGTCATCGGGGGGATCAGGGTGATCTTTGATAACGATCATGATGTTCTGCAGGCGCTCTTTGAAGAACGCGGGCAGGCTCTCTACCGCTTGCCATACGAGCTTCTCAAACTGTGCGCGAGTCACTCTGCTCACCCTCTCTGTGAGCGAGTATATAGGGTTTCAGCTTATTTGACAAAACGGCTCAATCAGTGATAAAACTAAGGCGCGTATGAGATCACTGCTGGGTGTAGTTCTCTGTGCGTGGGTTTATCTGATGTGGGCTCCCCCGGCATCAGCGCAGTCCCAGCAGCCCAGTGAGTTCTTTATGGAAGAATTCACGTTCGGGCTGCTTGGGGGCCTGGTGGGTGGGCCGACCTTAGAGCTGATCTACGTCAGCACTCTCTGTCGTGAGGTCTCTGCTCAAGACACAAAAGTGCAAGAGCTCTGTCAGGGTTTGGGTTTCTTAGTCATGCAGGTCGTTGTCTATGGGATCACGCTGCCGTTGGGGACCAGTGCAGGGATTATCATAGCGGGCTCGTGGCGGGGGATCGTGAGCACACCGCCGGATTGGATCTTCACGTATATCTTTGCTATGATGGGGTCGTTGACGGGATGGCTCAACGCTGTGGGTATCCTTAAGGTCATGGATTTTTTCATGCTCAACCTTGGGTGGGATCTCAGCAAGCATGTCGAGAGCATCTATGTATTTACCCGAGTGACACTCCCGATTCTCTATGCGTCGTTGTTGGGGACCCTGGAGTTCAATATTCGCATTCAATCTCAGAGCGTAGCGCACCCCGTTGCTGCTTCTTCATGGATGGTGCCGCTCTTTACATGGCGCTTTTAGCTTGGTTTTTTCGAGAGCTTTTCTGCTAATGCCCGCTCCACGCACCGTGGGACAAAGCGAGAGATGTCGCCGCCGTAGCTTTTGACTTGGCGGACGATGCTCGAGCTAATAAACGAGAAATCGCGGCTGGTCATGAGATAGACGCTCTCGAATTCCGGGTCTAAGTCGCGGTTTGTGAGTGCCAATTGGAACTCGTATTCGAAGTCGGTGCTGGCGCGCAAGCCGCGCACGACAGCGCTGACGCCAAGCTGTCGTGCCAAATGCACTAACAAACCATCGTGGGTGATGATCGTGATCTCCGAATCGAGTCCCACTTCACGGAGGGCTTCTACCACTAAGCGATGGCGCTCCTCGAGCGAGAAGAGCATGGGCTTGTTGGGGTTGCGCATCACGGCCACGATCAGCTTGTCAAAGATCTTTTTGGCCCGCTGGATGATGTCAATATGTCCGTAGGTGATAGGGTCGAAGCTGCCAGGGTAGAGTGCTTTCGTCATACGAAAATCCTAGCATATTATGGGGTCTCAAGTCAAAACTCCGTGCCCATCCGCGCTCTGATCCCCTTATCGAAGGGATGCTTGATCTTGCGCACTTCAGTCACCAAGTCGGCGATCTCTTCGATCTCTGGAAGCCTCTTATGGCTGCCGGTGAGCACGCACTCAGTATGAGGGGCTTTGCCCTGCACGACGCGAATGAGATCATGTGAGGAGATCACGCCCATCTGCACGGCATAGAGAGACTCATCTACAATGACCATGTCGTACTCTCCCGACGAGAGCGCCCGGGCTGTGGCTTCTAATGCCTTGCGCCCGGCTTCGATGTGCCCTTCTGAGGGCTTTCCGATCAGCCATTCGGGCATCCCGTAGCGCTCAAACGAGAAGTTCTCAAAGCGCTTCAGGGCCTTCAATTCGCCGTATTCTTCAAACGCTTCGATGCCCTTGATCCCGCCTTTTAGGAACTGAATCAAGTGCACGCGAAAGCCTCGCCCCAGCGCCCGCACTGCCATCCCCAACGCCGCCGTCGTCTTGCCCTTGCCGTCCCCCCACCACATCTGCACCAAACCCATCTCGTTCTTCAGCTCCATCTGCGCTCCTTTCTCTCTCAGAGTGTGAGAGGCATCATTGCACCGGCCGGCGCTAGCCCAGAAAAGACTTCCGGGTGAATGATCTCAGCTAAGATCTCCAAGCCCGTCACGATTCGCGGGCCAGGACGGTTAAAGTACGCCGATGCTTCAACTATAAAAACTTGATTCTTTTTCACGGCTGTCAGTTCCTCCCAGCCGTCCCGCTCTGTGAGCACGTCGATCTCTCTGAGCGTGCGCTCGATGGAGAACCCGCAGGGCATCAGCACGATAATATCTGGGTTGTAAGTGAGAATCTCTTCCCAGTCGGCATAACGTGAGGGGTGCCCGACTTCACCCAGCCAATCTTCGCCCCCAGCGTACTCCACCATTTGCGGCACCCAATGCCCAGCGATCATAACAGGGTCAAGCCATTCGATGCAGCAGACTGTGGGGCGATGAGAAACGCTCTCTGTCCTTGCGCGAACGCGCTCGATCCGCTGACGAAGCTGTGCCACAAGCTCCTGAGCGCGATCTATAGTGCCGGATACTTCTCCAACCGTCACGATAGTGTCAAAGATATCTTCGAGCGTATGCGGCTCCAGCGAGACGATCTGGGGCTGCCTATACAAGAGCTTGACGGCTTGACGTACGTCGTCGAACGACGGCGCGCAGACCTCGCACAGCTCCTGCGTCAAGATGAGATCGGGCTTCAGCTTCTGTAACAGCTCAGCGTCAATGTGATAGACGCTCAGCCCGCTATGCAGACGCTCACGCACAATGTGATCTATCTCGGCGCTGGGCATCTCCGAGTGCACCACGGCTTGGCTGAGCTTGGCCTTTTTCAGCACTTCTGGGGGCCAGTCGCAATCGTGCGAGACCCCGACTAACTGATCCCCCAGGCCCAGCTCGTAGACGATCTCAGTCGCGCTTGGCAGCAGCGAGACGATTCTCATGGGCAGACCCCCTGTCGGCTCCTTAAGGGAACGATATAGCTTTCCCCTGTGCCGTCCACGATGCGCACGCGCGTCCGAAAGACTCGCGCGATCAAGTCTTCGGTGAGCACGCGCTCCGGCTCACCCATGGCGATCACTCTCCCTTCGCTCAGCAGGGCAATGCGATCTGTGTAGTGCAACGCTAAGTTGAGATCATGCAGCGAGACGAGCACCGTCAAATCTCTTTGGGCGAGAGATTTGATCAAGTCCATAATCTCGATCTGATAGTTGAGATCGAGATGCGCTGTCGGCTCATCGAGCAGGAGCACTTTAGGCTCTTGAGCGAGCGCCAGAGCTAGCCAGACGCGTTGGCGCTCCCCGCTGCTCAGGCTGTGAATATTTCTGTCGGCAAACTCGAGGGCGTGCGTCAGCGTGAGCGCGCGAGTCACGATCTGATGATCTCGATCTGAGAGTCGCTGCCAGCGTTCCCGATGGGGAAGCCGCCCCAGCTCGACGATCTCTCTAACTGTGAAATCAAACGAGCACGAGATCTCTTGTTCGAGCGCGGCGACTTGGCGAGCGAGCTCCCGTGGAGAAAGCTCACTGAGACGGCGACAGTCGAGATAGATCACGCCATCGTGGGGGGAGAGCCTGCCGGAGATCGCACGCAACAGCGTGCTCTTCCCCGAGCCGTTGGGCCCCACCAGCCCGAAGATCTCTCCGGGCGCGATCTCTAAGTCCAGATCGCGCAGCACCAATCGCCCGTCGTAGCCTACTTGCACCTTCTCCAGGCGAATCATAGCGAAGCCCCTAACTGCGCTCTGCGACGTAACAAGAAGAGAAAGAATGGGGCTCCCAACAGCGCTGTGATGATCCCGATGGGCAGCTCCGCTGGGATCAGCACCGTGCGCGCTACAGCGTCACAGAGCGTCAACAGCACTGCTCCTCCCAACGCCGAGGCGGGCAATAAAAGCCTGTGATCTGGCCCGACAATCAATCTGAGCATATGGGGCACGATCAGCCCTACAAACCCAATCGTCCCCGACACAGCGACAGCGACCGCCGTGAGCAGCGTCACAGCAAAGAGCAGGGTCTTTCTCAAGTGTCTTGGTTCGATGCCCAGATGGGCAGCCATCTCCTCGCCAAGCGCAAGGGCATTGAGATCGCGCGCGAAGAGCAGCACTATTATCCCAGCTACAAGAAGCGTGCCCAGCAGTCCAAAGACATAAACCCATTGAGCGCCGCCCAGTCCCCCTAAGATCCAGAAGATCAAGCGCCGCGCATCATGAGAAGCCCCCGCGTAAAAGAGCAGAAAGCTCGTCACTGCTGAGAAGAGCGCTGCCAGCGCTACCCCAGCTAAGATCAGGGCATAATTATCAAGATGGGCCCAGCGCGTCTGAGCAATGCGATAGACGATCGCCACGGCGAGCACACCGCCGAGAAATGCCCCTAACGGTACAGCACCCCAATAGATATCCAAACGGAGCGCGATGACGAGGGCAGCCCCGGCGGTCGCCCCGCTGGCGATGCCCAACAGATAGGGATCTGCTAAAGGATTGCGAAAGAGCCCCTGCATGACAGCCCCGCACAGCGCCAGCGCTCCGCCCACCAGCGCTGCCAACAGCACCCTGGGGAGCCGAATCTGCGTGAGGATGAAGAGATTCGTCGGATCGCGGTCAAAGAGGGAGATGGGCACAGCTCCAAGAGCTATGCCTACTGCCAAAGCTCCCAAGAGCAAGACGCCCAAGCTGCTCAGGGCCCAGAAGCCCTTCATAAAATCCCTAGCGATTGGGATGCAACAAGTCCGCGACGGTCTTGATCGTCTGCGCGATGCGCGAGCTGACCCATTGCGACGCACCGATCCCGTAGACGCGCTTCTCGCGCACGGCTTTCACTTCTTGCAGGAGACGATTCTGTGTGATGAGCGGGATGAGGAATGGATCCGTGAAAATCACGCTTGGATCGCGCTTGACGATCTCTTCAAAGCTCACTTGTTTATAGTCAGCAACGTCCGGGAAGACGTTGATCCCTCCGGCGCGCAGCACGATCTCGTTTTCGGGGGTGCCGCGGCCGGCAGCAAACGGCGGCTGATCCCCAGAGGGATAGAGAATCGCTACGGTGGGCTTGAAGCGATCTATGACCGTCCCTTCGGTGACGACGATCTCTTCAGCGATCTTCCCGATGAGCGTATCGGCTCTCTTGGTGTCGCCTTCGATCACGAGACCGACTGAGCGAATCGTCCGAAAGATCTCTGTGACGCTGTCGATAGCTCCGCTCCCGACCTTGCCCAGTGAGACGACGATCAGGCCAGCGCGTTCGAGGGTGTCGCGCACGGCGCCAATCGCCCCAAAGACGACGTCGGGCTTGAGTGAGATAATAAGCTCAGTATTGGGATTGAAGACCGGCCCGACGCGCGGGACGTTCGCCACTTCTTTGGGATTGTCCGCCGACTCGGTTACCCCGACAATGCGATTGAGAGCGCCTAAATCGATAAGAGTCTCTGTATACAGCGGCGTCCCAGCGACGACGATCCTCTCAGGGCGCTTGGGGATAGTGATCGCTTTTCCGCGGTCGTCGGTAACTGTGACGGGGTAATCCGCCAACGACGGCCACACCAGCCCAAACAGCACGAGCACGAACACCGCTACAGCCTTCCACCGCGTCCAGTGCATAGATCTCCTCCTCTAAGATTTATAGATTCGATGCCAAAGCCCATAAAGCAGCCCACAGCCCGCGCGCCGCTGTGCCCTTGGTCGGCCCAAAGACTATAATGATCAAATCACCGTCTTTGAGATTTGGGAACGCACGGTCGAGTATCTGGCTGTCATCAGGGTTTTGCTTCGCCAGCGCCTCGTGCTCCTCGAGGAAGCAGAGTGCCCCCATGCGCTTGGTGAGAAAGAGCGCAGCAGTGGCGCCCTCGCGCACGGCAACATCACGATAAACCCACGACGAAAAGCCATCGGCCCCTCCGCGTACCAGTGCCATCCGTCCATAGCGATCGAGCATGAGATTCTTCAAGTGCGCATCGCGGATGTCGACTATCCTGCTGAGTTTGCGCGAGAGAAACTGTCGCCCGTGTGCCGTAAGCGCTGTGCCCACTTTCGAGAACGCCACGAACTGTTGTGCTTCGAGCTTCTCGAGCTCGGTGCGCACGACGCTCTCGGTGAGCCCTGTTCGCTCAACGAGCGTCCGTCGCCCCAGGGGGGCTTCTCTCAACTCATAGAGGAGCTGATACGCAATATGCTCGCGCAGAGGCGCGGCGACGTGGGATGCCATCTCCCACCTCCAAGGCTATTCTACCCCTTCTCAAGGCAATGTGCAAGATCTCGCTTCTGATGCGATTGTTTGACAAAGCGCGGGGGCACGGTTATAGTAATAAGCTACACCTGGGAGAGTGACCAGTATGAGAAACACAACCCGCCGCGAGATCCTCTCTGAAGATACCGGAAGCCCCTACTATGAGCTGCGCAAGTACCCGGAGCCGACTGTCTGTTCGTCGTGTGGGTTGGTCTATCACAAGGGGCGCTGGACGAACGGATTGACCGCTCCAGCTGGGGCGAATCGCGAGCTATGCCCCGCGTGCAAGCGCGTGCAAGATCGCAATCCCGGCGGCGTCGTCTATTTAGACGGCTCATACCTGCAGGCACACAAGGATGAGATCCTAAACGTAGTAAAGAATCAAGAGAGATTAGCCCGCGAGCAGCGCCCTCTCCAACGCATTATGTGGGTCAAACCGAATGAGAAGGGTTTAGAGATCGCCACGACCAATTTTCACCTAGCGCGTCGCATCGGCGAGGCAATCCATCAAGCTCACAAGGGCGAGCTCGACATCAAATACTCTGAAGGGGACCGATTCGCCCGCGTCTACTGGCACCGCGACGACCAGCCCAAACCCAAACAAAAATAATGTCTATCTATGATGAGAGTCTTCGCGCTCTCTTAGAGAAGTTTTCGGCAGCGACGCCCACGCCAGGCGGAGGCAGTGCTGCGGCTCTTGTGGGAAGTATTGCGGCTTCTCTGGTCGCGATGGTCGCGGGACTCACTATTGGGAAGAAAGCTTATCAACCCGTTGAAGCCGAAATGCACGCTGTGCTTGCTGAAGCGATCCGGCTGCGAGATGAATTGAAAGAACTTGTAGACCGTGACAGCGACGCTTTTAATAAAGTGATGATGGCTTCCAAGCTGCCGCGTGCAACCGATACTGAAAGACACGCCCGACAAGAGCAGCTCCAAGTTGCTCTCAAGCAGGCGACGGAGATCCCTTATCAGACGGCGCTGCGCTGCTATCGTGTTTTAGAGCTTGCAGAGGTCGTCGTGACCAAGGGGAACAAGAACGCCCTCAGCGATGGAGGCGCGGCGGC
>JBEPZC010000009.1:0-16189 GCA_041641035.1 Candidatus Bipolaricaulota bacterium | reverse complement strand
ATAGTCTGAATCTCCTGCGCGCGCCGTCGCAAGATTGGGTCTGGGTACTTTCGGATTCTCAGAGCCATAGGCTTAAATTATACGGGAGCTGAGGGCTGCTGTGCCAGTGCTGCTCTCAGCGTCTGGATCGGCAGCTGCTATCGCTTGCTACGGATCTCTGTATGAGTAATAGTGAGCTCTACGGGCAGCGCGCCAGCGCTCAAAATAGCTGCGAGCAACCGAGCTTCGTCGGAGGTGAACGAGCCCTCGATGACCGCTTGGTCGATCTTGGGCTTGCGACGCGCCTCATCGTAGAGGCTGCGGCTGATTAGGGGCGCGCTATACACCACGCGGTCAAACACGATGGCAATTGAGTCCCATTCTGGTTTGAGTTGAAGGATGACGTCACGGAATTGGTGAGCACCGGCGTCATTGAATTCCAGGTGAATGTAGACCTGGGAGAGGCTACTGATTGGCTGTGGTTTGTAAGACTTCACTGTGGCCTTTTGCAGGCCTGTTACGATCATCAAGGGTTCTTTCTTCACGACATAGGAGAGGCATTTATCTTGCAGTTCTGGCTTGCTGCATTCGTACCCCGACAGAACTTCTTCGTCTCTCTCGTCAGTAAACGTCTCGCCTGGGGGACCGTATCTGACGACCTTGCGGAACTCTAATAACGCTGTGCTGGCCACGAGCCGGAGCGCCCAATCTGCATCGGTTATGCCCGGAAGCTGAACGAGGATGGTGTTGTCTCCGACTTGGGAGATGCGCGCTTTGATCTTGAATAATCTGGCTCGCTTCTCCAGCACGCTGATCGCTTGCTTTAAGAGTTTCTGCTGGTCTTTGGGGCTTGTGTGGGGAGAAAACTTCGCTTCTAGAGACAGCAAGACTCCACCGCACTGATTGATATCTCTAACTGTGCACGGCCACGGTGCCAGGATCAGCAAAAGCGATGCAGCGATAACCAAAAGAACCAATACTAGGTCGGTGGATTTCATGCGATTTCCTCCTTTCGTATCCTTTTAGTGCGGGCATAGCGCCGCAAACTGCGCCACGTCTGTGCGAACGATTTGTTCTGCAAGAGCTTGCGTCCCAGCCAGCTCTGTTGAAAGCGTCTCAGCGCGACGCGCTTGTGGGGCACATCCATCACGAGTAGAGCCAAGAGAAAGAAGACAAATCCCGGCATGATCGGCAGGATCGAGCCGAGCACACCCAAGATAAAGAAGATCAGCGCGATCCCGTTGCGCACCACGCTGTGCAAGGGCATCAGTCCCCTCAGGTGCTTGAGCATGATTACTAAATTCTCGTATCAACTGTCATAGTTTCCTTAGGCTTGTCCTAGAGAGGCACTCGAACCCCTGCGCTCACCACAGAGAACTGCGGAGGCAAGAAGCTGGCCTCAAGGAACACAATGAACTCCGATCGCAACGGCTTGGAGAGGGAGAAAGGCAGCTCGAATGCAAAGTTGAATTTGGAATAGAGACGCTCCCAAACGCCCTGATCCCAGCCGTACGGGTCCTGCCAGCGTAGCCAATTCAGCCCAACTCCTAGACGAAAGCCACCCCATCCTTCGATGGGCAGATGAGCGGCAACGAAGCTCCCGATCCACAGTAATTCGTCGTCACCGTCCCACTCCCGGCTCCAAGCCCCTTCAATCACGAGTGCCACAGGGCCCTTAGCGGGAAAGATCTCTCCCTCTACGTGCAAGCCCCAAAAGGCTAAGCGCTGTAAGTACCAAGCCGACTCGATCGCAAAGCTGGCACGCAGGCTCACCCGTTGCGCCTCAGCGTCTAGTGGCCAAGCGAGGACTGATGCCACCAGCAAGATGACAACACGAGAAGGGAGCAGAAGCGCTCTCGCCATAACACCCAGCTCAGCTAGCGCAGCACGACAAACTTGACAAGGCGTCGCACCTGCTGGCCGGTGAGCGGGTCGCGCACCGTGATCACCCCTAGATAGACGCCGTTGGCCACTCTCTGTCCGTGTCGGTCTAAGAACTCCCAGGTTAAGGGGGCTCCCTGCTTTTCGTAGACTTGCCGTCCACTCAGATCATAGACCTGCAGCTGCGCATGTACCTGGCCCAGACCCTCGACCTGCACTTGCACCTCCACCCCGCTGCGTCTATAGCTCACCCGGAGCTCTACCTGCCCAACCCTAGCAGCTCTCTCAGCTCCCAAGCGGTAAGTGAGCACCACCGGGTCGTGGAGATCCCCGTCGCCGTTGAGGTCTTGCCTCAGTGCCGGTTCGTAGCTCCAGAAGGCTGCCATCTCCTCATACAAGTCTGGCTCGTAGCCCACGATCCCCGTGGAATAGACCTCCTGGGTCTCCAGGTCAAAGAAGCAGATCACCGTGTCGAGGCGGTCGCCGTCCCCGTTGAGGTCCTTATGGGCCAGGCGCTCCTGGCTTTGGAAGACGATGTAGCGGCCCCACACCGCTGGGTGGGTCCCTACCGCTCCGGTGTCGTGCAGCTGCCCGCTCGCTACGTCGAAGTAGCGGATGACCTCGCCGTCGGGGCTTGGGGCAGTGAAAGCCACCAGCTGCTCATACACCGCTGGCTCCCTCCCCACAGCGCCGCTGTCGACCAGCTGCTGCTTCTTAAGGTCATAGATCTGGATTGTGCCTTCAGGGCCTTGGAAAGCTAGCAGAGTGCCCCATAGGGCGGGTTCGCGCCCCATAGTCAGCTGGGCGATCTGCCCTGTCTCCAAATCCCATAGGGCGATCTGCCCCGTGGGGCTTTCAAAGGCTACGTAACTGCCCCAGATCGAAGGCCGTCTGCCCACAATCTGAGTGGTCTGTGCCCGCTGAGTGTCAAGCTCGTAGATCCCCATGTGGCCCTGCCCATCCACAAAGACGATGGTCTGCTCATAGAGGTCAATGTCCCCTGGCTCGCAGGAGACGATCAGTTGTGTGCTGATCGTCCGCCCTGTGCTCATATCCTTGTAGCGCAGGAGGCAGTCATTGGCATCGCTGTCGCGGTTGAGGTCCCGATCAGGGCCTAAGCCAAAATGCAGCTCTGGTGTGGGGAAAGCTACAATCGAGCCCCAGATCGGCGGGTCCCCACCAACTGGTGGAGCCTCTTCAACTTGGGTAGTCACCTGGGCTGAGTTGTTCCCTGGGGTGGGGTCAAGGGTTGTGGAGGAGACTGTAGCGCTGTTGTTCAGTGTTCCGGCTGTGGTCGGCTGCACCACTATAGTGATCGTCACTGATTGCCCTGCGTTGACGGTCCCCAGCGAACAAGTGACGACCCCGCCGGCCTGGGAGCATGTTCCTTGGCTAGGCACTGCGGAGACGAAGGTAACGCCGCTGGGGAGGGTGTCAACCACTTGGACGTTGCTAGCTGCTGAGGGACCGGCATTAGAGACTTCGAGCGTGTAGGTGAGGTTCTGCCCCACAGTGACTGGGTCTGGGCTGTCCTGCTTGGTAATGCTCAGATCTGCTTCAGGTTGCAGCTGGAGGAGTGCGAACTGATAGCGATCCACCCCTGAACCCGAGGGGGATTCAATTGCCCCGCCCGGCTCTCCCGCTGGGTCGGGGAACTGCCCGTTATAAGCATACTGCACAAAGTTGCTGGGGTCCCCCTGTACATAGACCTTCTGAGGCGTAAATGGCACAAGCCCACCTGTGTTGGTCACCCTCTGCTCCTCAATCAAGAAGTAAGTGCGCTCAGAGTTCAGAGTGAAGCCTATGGGGCCGTAGTTTCCGTTCCCGTCGTCAACCGCGGAGATGTAGGTCCCGCCCCCACCCTGCTGTTCGATCACGATGGTGAGGCCCGTCACGGGGTTGCTCCCGGAGTCCGTGACGCGGACGTAGCCGTACCAGTCTTGCTGAATGCGTCTTAGGCCGTCAGGGCTGGACCAAGAGTTGGCACTGTTGAGTCCTTGTAGGTCTCCTAGTGGGGTGTCTATAGCGTAGATGCCCACATTCCCGTTGCCCCCGATTGTATTGTTTTGAATCGTGGGCTGCGAGAGCACGTCGTCATTTGCTGTGATGGGGTTGTCATCAGTGCCGAAGAAGACGAGAGCAAGAATGCCGTTCTCCGCGTTGTCCTCAATAGTATTGCCTATGATGGTGGGAGAGGACCCCACAAGGCGAATTCCATTGCCAGCTGTCCCAGACGGGTTATTGTTTTGGATTGCGTTGTTTTGGATGATCGTCCCTCCGCCGTCGCGGCGGATCAAGATCCCGTCGTTGTTATTGTTGACGATCTCGTTATTTTGGATGGTGGTGTTGGCCGGGCCGGGGGTAAGGAAGCTGTCGGTTTGCAGGTCGTGGGGAGGGGCGTCCGGATCGGGGGGAGTTGGATCGGTGAAGTCGTGGATTACGGCTATCCCGCGGCCGTTATTCGAGATGATCCCTCCGTTAGCTTGGGTGTTGTCTATGATTTGGTTGCTGTCAGTTCCGGGGCCGACGACCTGCACTCCATCAAAAACGTGGTACGTGATGGTGTTCCCCGGGCCGACGGTGTTGTTCGTCGCGCCGTTGATGATGACGACCCCGCTGTTGTCAAAGCCCTGCCGAGGCGAGACGTCCGCCCCACCTATGATAGAGTTATACTGCACGATGTTGCCGCTCGTGCCCGTGTCGGAGATCAAGACTTCCTGGAATTGGTTGTAGCGGATGGTGTTGTTTTGAACTATGTTATTCGTGGTGCCTCCAACGAGAGCGACGCCAGAGTTTCTGTTGGGGGCGGGATTGTTCGAGGGATCTACTCCAATATAGTTATTCTCCACGATGTTGTTGCTCGTGCCTTGGTCTTTAATGAGCACGCCCTCCTGGCCGTTGTCATAGATATAGTTGCCACCGCCGCCATCAAGGATACAGCCGACATCCACGTTCTGCGGCCCAGCAACGCTGCTGCCCGCTCTTTCCACCAAGACGCCTTGGGCCGCGTTGTTGGAGATCTCGTTCTCTCCAATACAGACGGAGGGCATCCCTGTTCTCACTGCCCCAGCGATCTGAATCCCGACGCCGTCCACCGCCCCAAAGCCGTTGTTGGAGATCGTGTTGGAGGAGATGATCACGTTCGAGGGCGCATTCCCCGGACTGGCGAAATCTTCTTGCACGGTAATCCCGTTGCCGCCGTTGTTTTGAATCGTGCTGGAATAGATAAGTACATCTGGGCTGTTCCCGACGATCATGATCCCAGGGCTGATCCCGTTGCCGCCGTTGTTCTGAATCGTGCTGTATTCGACGATCACGAAGTTGCTGTCTCTGATGGCAATCCCCTCGGCTTGATTTCCTTCAATGCGACAGTTGCTGACGACGTTGCCATTAAACGTGTTCACGCCGTTGATCAAGATCCCCATGCCGCTGTTGTTTTGAATCGTAATCCCCCTGATCGTGGCGTTGTCTACCCCAGGGTTTAAGACCAAAGCGGCGCCTCCAGCCCCCGCACCCGTGATGGTGATGGGTCCCTGGACAGTGAGAGCGGCGCTGTTCAGCGAGAGCGCGATAGGGAGCCCATTGGCGTTGATCGTAATGCCCGTCGCCAGACCTGTGGCGTCTATTACAGTATTGGCTTCGTTCCCGACCCACAGGGGCCCTAAGTTAGTGTCGAGCAGAATGGTCTGCCCATCTAAACCCGAGTCGAAGACGATTGTGTCGGAAGAGCCGTTCCAATTGGCTACGGTAATGGCCTCGCGTAGCGAGCAGTCATTGTTGCCCGGCGGCGGACAGTCTGCCCAGGGGTTGTCTGACTCGTCCACAGCAGTAGTCACTGTAATGATTGTGATCTGGGCGAGGGCCATGTGCACATGAGCGAGCCCAAACAATACGAAAAACACAAGCACCAAGACCTGAACCCCTCTATTGGTCATGCGGCGCCTCCTTCTACAAATTATTATAGTTAGTCGAACTTATTTTTATCAAGTTTTGTCGGTCCCTGAGACAAGAATTTTCTCTCTTTTTGACTATGCCCAGCGGTCTTGTAAGGGGGATCTAAGTTCCTTGGGTAGTGTCCGAGCTACGGGGTTGATACTCTAGCACGACGTTAACCAGCTCATCGACGAGCTGATCTTCCGGCACGCGCTTGTAGGGTTTGCCGTCAATATAGATCGTCCCGGACTTCTCGTGCCCCACCAGCCCAATGTGAGAGTGCAACGCTTCCCCTGGCCCGTTGACCACACACCCAATCAGCGAGATCTTTATGGGCTTGTCGACACCCTCGAGACGCTTCTGAACTTCAGAGACGATCTTCTCTAAATCAATCCCGATCCGCCCGCAGGTCGGACAGGACGTGTACTGAATCCCGCGCCATCGGATATGGAGCGCTGCCAAAATATCATACGCGACTTTGACCTCACGGACAGGATCGCCCGTCAAAGAACACCGCAGCGTGTCACCGATGCCCTCGAGTAAAAGCGCCCCAATCCCCAAAGCCGACCGCGCTACCCCTGTGTCTCCCATCCCCGCCTCGGTAACGCCTAAGTGCAACGGGTATTTCACTCGCTTCGCGATCAAACGGTACGACTCGATCATCACCCGCACGTCGGTAGATTTCAGGGAGACGACAATATCCGAAAAGCCGTTGTCTTCTAGAATCTCGATCTCGCGCATAGCTGCCTCGACCATCGCCTCGGGGGTTGCGCCCTCGTATTTCACTAAAAGATCTTTGGGCAGTGAGCCCGAATTGACCCCAACTCTGATGGGGATCCCCTTGTCCTTGGCAGCCTTGACGACGTGCTCAATCTTCGTGCGATCAGTGATGTTCCCCGGGTTGAGCCTGAGCTTGTCGACGCCCTGCTCGATGGCTCGTAGGGCCAGACGATGATCGAAGTGAATGTCTGCGACCAAGGGGATGCTGATGCGCTTCTTGATCTCAGCAAGCTGATTGGCCGCGTCCATATTTAAGACGGCAACCCGCACGATCTCGCAGCCGGCTTTCTCTAATCTCTGAATTTGTCTGACGGTCGCTGCGACATCGCGTGTGTCGGTCGTGGTCATGGACTGCACTCTGATGGGATGATTGCCCCCCAGGATGAGCGGGCCGACTCGCACTTCTTTGGCAGTTCGACGCTGAATAGCAGGGATCATAGCAGATCTTTCAGGAGATCGATGCGCCGCAACATCCCTACCAAGATGCCGTCCTTGTTAACGACGGGAAGCGATTTGACATTCTTACGGATCATCAAATCAGCCGCGGTGAGGTCGTCCTCGTCTTCTTCGATCTTGATGACCTCTGGGGTCATATAGAACTCGATGCGATCCTGCTCGATCTCGCGCAGCTTCTGCGATAAGTGATTCATATCTGTAATGCCGTAGAGCACCTCGAAGTAGCCGGGCAGCGCTCCTTCGATGATGTCGCGCTCGGAGATGATCCCCAAGATGCGGCCTTCTTCGTTGACGACCGGGACGCTGCTGAGGCCGCTTCGGTGAAAGAGCTCGATGAGCTCTCGAACGGTCATCGAGGGCTCGGCAGCGGTCAGATCGCGGGTCATGATCTCTTTGACTTTCATATCTTTGTGATGGTGATCTTCTTGAGCGCTTGTTCGATCTGATGGCAATCCGTCACGACGAGCTCTTCGCTTTCGGCGCAGGCCGTCGCGGCAGCCATGCCCATACGAACGGCTTCCTCAAGGGAAGCACCTTGCACCATCGCGCTGAGCGTCCCAGCGATCAGCGCGTCTTCGGCCCCTAGGAGGTTGGTGAAGTGCACATCGTGGGCTTCCAGATCCCACGCGCCCTCTCGGGTGATCAATACATCGTGTGTGATATGATAGGAGACTAAGACGGCCTCTATGCCATCGGCAATCCACTTTCTCCCCACAGCAAGGATCTCGTCGGGGGTCTTCAGCGAGATCCCGGTATGGCGCGTGTCGGGCTTGACCAGCCAGGGTTTTTCCGTGAGCGCGTGGGTGAGCGCTTCCCCATGGGCGTTGACGATCACGGGCACGCGGTGTTGGTGAGCTATATGGGTGAGTTCTTGGTAGAACTGAGGGGGCACGCCGGGGGGCAGGCTTCCTCCTAAGAAGACGTAGCGTGCTCGGCCGAGCGCCCGCTTGTATTGAGCGACAAAGCGTCTGAGCGCGTCCGGCGAGACGGTCGGCCCCTGCTCGGTGATCTGAATGGGCCTTTGCTCGTGTCCGCGCTCAAGAAGCGTGACGTTGGTGCGCGTCTCGCCCTCGACCCAGATGAAGCTTGTGGTGATGCCCTCATCGCGGACGCGCCGCTCGACAGCGCGTCCCGTCTCCCCAGCGATGAACCCCATGGCGATATTCTCTATCCCCATGCGGGCGAGGAAGATCGAGACGTTGATGCCCTTGCCGCCCGCTGTGAGATAGGACCGGGTCGCGCGCATGACCGGCATCTCGCCCTCATCAAGACAGAGCTTCTCAAGCCAATAGATCTTGTCAATCGTCGGGTTGGGCGTGACTGTGATAATCATACGAGAACGCGTGGGCGCACGAGCTGACCGACAAGGCCCGCTACCGAGCCGTCAGTGATCTTGACCTTCACCAGTTCCCCGATCAAGTCGGCAGAGCCTTCGAAGACGACGGTTCTATTATCGCGGGTCTTGCCCATGAAAAACCCCTGAGCGCGGGCCGGGCCTTCGACCAAGACTTCGACGGTCTGGCCGACGCGCTTTCTGTTCTCCTCGTCGGTGATCTGCTTTTGCAGCGTTAAGAGGATCTCTAAGCGACGCTGTTTCTCGTGCTCAGGCACGGCGTCGCGATACTTATAGTACGCGATCGTTTTGGGTCTAGGGGAGTATTTGAAGATGAACGCGCCGCCGAAGCGAGCCTGTCTCACTAAGTCGACGGTCTCTTGAAAATCTTCTTCGGTCTCGGTGGGGAAGCCCACGATGATATCTGTTGTGACATTGACGCCGTGCTCTTGGAGAGCGCGCACGAGCTGTAAGAATCGCTCTTTGGTGTAGCCGCGGCGCATCTCGGCTAAGACCCTATTGCTGCCGGACTGTACCGCCATATGCACGTGCTCGCAGATGTTGTTCTGCTCCCCTAAGACGGCGATGACGTCGTCGGTAATATCTTGGGGATGCGAGCTGGTGAAGCGGATTCTGGGGATGGGGATCTCTGTCAAAGCTCTTAAGAGATTGGCGAAATTGATATGAGGGTCTTTGAGGTCCTTGCCGTAGGAGTCGACGTTTTGCCCAAGGAGCTGGACTTCTTTGTAGCCCTGGGCGGCTAGCTCGCTCACTTCAGCGAGGATATCGCCGGGGAGGCGGCTGCGCAGCGGCCCCGTCGTATAGGGCACAATACAGAAGGAGCAGAAGTTCGAGCAGCCTTCCGTGATCGTGACTTTGGCTTGGAAGCGACTGGCGCGGAGGAACGGGAGCTCTTCGATCTTATCGGGGATCTTGTCGACGGCCATGACCCAGCCGGGCTTGCCCAGGGCGCGCATGTGGCGGGCCCGCTCGATCAGCTCGGGGATCTCAGAGATATTGGAGCTGCCGAAGACGAAGTCGATCGCGGGGATTTGGCGAAAGAGCTTCTCTTTGAGGGCTTGGGCGACGCAGCCGCCCACGCCCAACAATAGAGCAGGGTTCTTCTCTTTGTATTGGGCGATAACGCCCGCCTCAGATATGATCTTATGGACGGGCTTTTCGCGCACCATGCAGGTGTTGAAGAGCACGACATCGGCGTGGCTGGGATCATCCGTGGGGAGATACCCCGCGCGGACGAGCACCCCAGCTATGCCCTCGGACTTGTGCTCGTTCATCTGGCAGCCCCAGGTGTAGATATAGAAGCGTCTCATAGATATAAAACTATAGCAAAGAGAGCGTACACTCTCAAGCCCCTTGACGGCTCTTGCAAAAGCCCGCTATGATTAACTCCATGAACCGTGTAGCTATACCCGCCCAGGGGGCTTTTCGCACGCGCCTGCGGACGCGTTTTGCCGAAACCGACTTACAGGGCGTCGTGCATCATAGCGTCTATTTGGTCTATTTTGAGCAAGCCCGCGTGGAGTACTTCAAGCATCTGGGGTTCGATTTTTGGGAGTGGCGCCGCAGGGGGGATTTCGACATCACCGTTGTCGAAGCACACTGTAAGTATCTTGCGCCGGCGGGATTCGACGACGAATTGGAGATCGCTGTGTGGCCTTCCCAGGTGCGCCACGCCAGCTTCACCATAGAGTACTCTATCTATCGGGGCAAGACGCCCATCGCTCACGGGCGGACTGTGCAAGCAGCGGTAGATCCGCGCACGGGACGCCCTCGAAGCCTTCCCGACGCCATGCGCCGCGTGCTGAGAGCGCAGTTGTCAGACTCCGGCCGACCTATGGTATAATAAAAATAATCTTTAAGGAGGGCCATATCTGAGGCAAAAGGGGGTGTGACAAAAAAGGGGGCAGCACAATAACCGCCAACAGCTCTCGTTTCATCCTATCTATTCTTAGGAGGAGGATGCTATGAAATATTGCACTTGTCGGTGGTTTCAGATCGTAAGTCTTAGCGTTCTCACTTTTGTATTGATTGGGCCACTGGTGGCCCAGCCGCAGCAAACCATTAAGATTGGCGTTGTCACAGGGTTAGAGATCGCTAATGGTCGGGACACGCTGCGCGGGGCACAGCTGGCGGTCGAAGAGATCAACGCTGCCGGGGGCGTGCTGGGCCGTCAGATCGAGCTGGTCGTTGGGGACATGAAGACCGAGGGGGACGGGGAGCTGGCGCGCAAAGTCTACCAAGAGATTGCTTCCAAAGTTGATGCCGTTGTAGGGTTCTTCCGCTCCGAGGCTGTGCTAGGTGTGCTCCCCGATATCCCACGCATGAAGAAACCTCTCTTGATCACCGGGGCGACCTCTCTGGCTACGGATAGAGTCCCTACGGATTATCAGAACTACAAATACGTCTTCCGCCCCATGCTCAACACGTTCTCGCTGGTGGGGGACACCCTGCGTTTTGCTGGGGATTATCTGTACGGCTTGGTCGAGAAAGGGATATTGCCCAATCGCAAGGTCTTCTTAGTCGGCGAAGACCTCAGCTCCGCCAATCTGTATATGGCGCTCTTGGGGCCGAGGCTTGGCGAGTTGGGGTTTGATGTCGTCAACGCCAAGAGGCTTGCGGTAGGCACAAAAGACCTCACTCCGCTGATGACCGAACTGAAGAGCTCCGGCGCCTCGATCGTCTTCACGTTCTTCTCCGATCCGGGCTTGGCGGCCGTCTTCACCAAGACCTGGGCTGAGACCAAGACCAAAGTTGCGGTCTTTGGGATCAACGTCTTGCTGCAAGATGACGTGAGCGTTCGTGAGCTGAAGGGCGCGGGCACAGGCTACGTCATCGCCGATTTCTCCTCCGATGCCCCTGTGACCCCCAAGACCAAAGCGTACTTCTCCACCTTCCAGAAGAAGTACAACGTGCGCCCCATCTACACGGCCGGGATCACTTATGACGCGGTCTATATCTTAGCCGAAGCGATCAAGAAAGCTGGGGGCAAGACCGATGCCGATTCACTCGTCCAAGCCTTAGAGTCGTTTAATAAGTATGATAACGCCTACATTGGCGCGGGTGGACCGTACTGGTTCTACCCTGTGGCAGGCTTTAACCGCACGGAGCAGATCACCCTCAAGACCGAGGCTGGCGAGCTCAAGTTCGCGAATTGTCTCTCGGCTGGGGTCACCGAGCTGTGCTTCAAGAACCCACACGATGTGGGCTGGGGCTTCGCGAGGCTGAAGGATAAGCCTACAGTGTTCGACGGGCTGCGCGCGGTCTGGACGCAGATTGGGCCGCTGGGAGAGGGAGGCGCGTTCGATCGCGTCCTGCTCTATCCAGGAGAGTTCTCAACCAAGCCCGATGACCCGTTAAGTCTCTATCAGTTGCCTCCCCACATGAAGCCATAGACTCTCTCTTCCCCAGGGAGACAAGTTTGGAGGGGCCTGCGGTGACTTGCGCACCGGAGGCCCTTTCTATTAATATTCTGTTGGGCATTGGCCCAGAGGGAGGTTGTTATGGACTTTGAGCTGAGCGAGGAACACAAGCTCATCCGCAAGACGGCCCGCACATTCGCCGAGGAAGTGATCCGTCCGGCTGCCAAGCACTACGACGAGACCTGCGAGTACCCCTACGAGATCGTCGAGGAAGCCAAGAAGTTAGATCTTATTGCCCCAGCTATCCCTGAGAAGTACGGGGGTGCGGGGCTGGACTTTCTCGCCGCAGTCATTGTCATCGAAGAGCTCTTCCGGGGCGATCCGGGGATCGCCTTGGCTGTCACTGCTCGGATCTTTGGCAGCGACATGATCTTAGAATTTGGGACAGAAGAGCAGAAGCAAAAATATCTTGTGCCCGTTGCTAAAGGCGACTGGGTCTGCGGCGCAGCGATCACCGAACCTGAGGCGGGCAGTGACGTCGCTGCATTGAAGACCCGCGCGGAGAAGAAGGGCAATAAATATATTCTCAACGGGACGAAGATGTTCATCACCAACGGCTCGATTGCGAATTATCTCATCGTCTTCGCCCGGACGAATACCAATCCCCCTGAGCGCCACGGCGGCATTACAGCGTTCATAGTGGAGAGCGACCGGCCCGGCTACAAAGCAACCCCCATCCATAACAAGATGGGCATCCGCGCGTCAGATCTCGCTGAGATCACTTTAGACAACGTCGAAGTTCCCGAAGAGAACATCGTCGGGCAGGTCGACATGGCGTTCTATCATCTGATGACGTTCTTCTCGCGTGGGCGGACAGCCGTCGCTGCCCAGGGCGTGGGGCTTGCTCAAGGGGCGTTCGATGAAGCGCTCAAATATTCTCAAGAGCGCGTGCAGTTTGGCAAGCCCATCTGTGAGTTTCAAGCGACTCAATTCAAGCTCGCCGAGATGGCTACAGCGATAGAGGCAGCCCGGCTGCTGACCTATCAAGCCGCTTGGGAGATCAGCAAGGGCGGCAACCCCGCCAAGATCGCCTCCATGGCCAAGTTGTACGCCGGAAAAGTCGCCAGAGAAGTCGCCAACGAAGCGCTCCAGATTCATGGCGGCTACGGCTTCATAAAAGAGTACGACGTCGAACGCTTCTATCGCGACGCAAAGATCATCGAGCTCTATGAAGGGACGAGCGAGATTCAGAAATTGATTATTGCGCGAGCGCTGTTAGGGAAGATCCCCGGGTGAAGCCATACAAGATCAAAGTTGTCGAGCCCATTCGGCTCTTGTCGCGCGCCGAGCGCGAGCAGAAGCTCAAAGAAGCCGACTATAACGTCTTCCGACTCCGTGCCGAAGACATCTATATTGACTTATTGACAGACTCCGGCACCGGTGCGATGAGCCACGCCCAATGGGGCGCCCTCATGCAAGGCGACGAATCCTACGCCGGTGCCCAAAGCTTCTATCGCTTGGAGAAAACCGTCAAAGATATCT
This sequence comes from Candidatus Bipolaricaulota bacterium, assembly GCA_041641035.1. Lineage (GTDB taxonomy): Bacteria > Bipolaricaulota > Bipolaricaulia > RBG-16-55-9 > DRXL01 > JANXCC01. The sequence goes on along the minus strand of JBEPZC010000009.1, from coordinate 2,905 downwards.
TCGGGTTCAAATACTTTATGCCCACCCATCAGGGGCGCGCCGCCGAGCATATTCTCTTCTCGACGCTCGTCAAGCCGGGGGATCTCGTCCCCAACAATATGCACTTCGACACCACACGAGCGAATGTCTTAGCTGCCGGCGGCCAGCCCGTCGATCTCGTCATCGAAGACGCCTATGATCCGACAAAAGAGCACCCCTTCAAGGGCGAGATGGACGTCAACGCTTTAGAAGCGTTGGTGAGGAAGCACGGGCGCGAGCGCATTCCCTTGATTATGCTCACAATTACGAATAATTCCGGAGGAGGCCAGCCGGTCTCGCTCAGGAATATTCGTGCTGTCAGCGAGATTGCAAGAGCCTACGCGATCCCGTTCTTTCTCGACGCTTGTCGCTTCGCCGAGAACTGCTTCTTCATCAAGGAGCGCGAGCCCGGCTATGCTCACAAAAGCCCCATCGAGATCGCCCGCGAAATCTTCTCCCTGGCCGACGGCATGACGTTTTCAGCTAAAAAAGATGCGATCACCAATATCGGCGGGATCTTGGCGATGAACGATGAAGACTTATACTGGCGCTGCGTGCAGAAGCTCATACTCTTTGAGGGGTTTCCCACGTATGGGGGGCTGGCCGGTCGCGACTTAGAGGCGATGGCCGTGGGGCTGTACGAAGCGCTCGACGAAGAGTATCTCCGTGATAGAATCGGGCAGACGCGCTATCTGGGCGAGCGTCTGAAGGCTGAAAAAATCCCGATCATTGAGCCCATCGGCGGCCACGCTGTTTACATAGACGCGCTGAGGTTTCTGCCCCATATTCCCCAAAGAGAGTTTCCCGCGCAGGCGTTAGTGATCGCGCTCTATCGCGAGGGCGGGGTACGAGCCGTTGAGATCGGCAGCACGATGTTCGCCAAGCGCGACGAGAAGACAGGCCAAGAGATTTATCCTAAGCTGGAGCTCGTGCGCCTGGCGATCCCTCGACGCGTCTACACCCAAGAGCACCTCGATCACGTCGTCCAAACCCTGAAGAAGATTCGCGATACTCGTGATGCGATCCGGGGAGTGAGGTTGATCTTTGGGGAGGGGCCGTTGCGACACTTCATTGCGCGGTTTGCGCCGCTGTGAGTGATCAACGTCGCTTGAGAAGGTGACAGAAGTCCTTGCCCTCTGCCTTGAGCCCTTCTAGCGTAAATGCCAGGTGAGAGGGAATGCCCCAAGCGAGCGAATCTCAAACGATTGCTTTTCTCTACCTGCGGGAAAGGGATTTTTTAGGTATAATGTATGAGAGGGAAGGGGGGCGTAATTGTTTGAGATTCCTCGCACACCTCCTAAAGAGCGAAGAGCTTGGCTGGGCGTGACGCCCTCAGGGGGTATGTCCAGGGTTTTGCCCGCATCCTCGGCGGGATTTTTCCCCAGCGGCCCTCGTAGTGCGGCTCAAACCGCAGGCCAAGCTCTTCCTCTTGCCCTTCTGACAGAAGGGCCAACCTCCTTGGGACTATTCTTGTAACACAAAGGCCCCCCCTTTGTCAAGACCACCCTCCGAGATTACGGGAGATACTCACGTCCTGTGCGCATCTTCCACAGATAGTACTTCTCAAATAGCAGTTTAGCCCAATGCCCCCACGGGCCGGGTATCAGGATTTCATATTTGCGCGGCGCGAAAACGCGGTCAGCAATCATGATGACGCCTTGGCTGCCCGCGTCCATGATGCACAACGCCTTGATGTCTGGGAAGGGCAATTCTTTGGGGGGCTTCCCTGTGATTTGAGCGGCAATGTTGTGCGCTGCGATGCGTGCCATCATTTCAGACATGTAGCCTGTCTTGGGCACGCCGGTGGGGACGGGCGTGGGGGCAGGGGGATCGACCGCGACTGCGACCCCCGCTGCGTAGATGTTCTTATAGGTTCTGTGCTGATAGCGAGCGTTCACGGGCACAAAGCCACGCTCATTGCCTATCCCTGGAGAGTTGCGGATGGCTTCCACGCCCTTAAAGGGCGGGATGACAATGGCATATTTGAACGGCACGGTGCGCCCATCTTGCAAGTGTATCTCCCCTGGGGTCACCTCTTTGAAGGCTGCGTTGGTGATGGGCTCAATCTTCAAAAACTTGTAGAACAGTTCCAGCATCTGTTGCCCCTTGCCCATTCCGCCGATGCCAAAGTGTCCCAAGAAGGGTTCGGCGGTAATAAAGGTGATGGGCGCGCGGTCGCGTACTTTGGCTTTGCGGAGTGCACGGTCAATGGTGAAAACCATTTCGTACTCTGCTCCAAAACAACTTGCGTATTGAGTTGCGCCCAATACCACTGGGCCAGGGTCTTTCAAGAACTCGCGCCAAGCTTTGGCCGCGTCCAGGGCGTGGGGCAAGGAGCAAATGGATTGGGTGTAGCCACCGTGTGGTCCCATGCCTGGCACGGCTTCCCAGTCGAATTGCGGGCCTGTGGCGATGACCAGGTAATCGTAGTGGAAATCTCCTCGGTCAGTGATGACCCGGCCTTGTTCAGGTTCAATCTTATCGGCGCGTGCGTGAACGAAGCGGATGCCTTTTGATTCCAGGGTTGGTTTGAGATTGAAAGTGATTTGCTCTGGGGTGCGCCAGCCAACAGCGACCCAGATGAGTGAAGGGATAAACACGAACTGCTCTTGTCTAGCGATGACAGTGACATCGGCTTTGTCCTTCAATGTCCGTTTGAGGCTGAAAGCGGCAGTGAGCCCTGCGAAACTTCCACCGAGAATGATGATAGTAGGCTTCATCGTGGTTCCTCCTGTCACCTTGTTCCATCGTAAGCATTATCCGTTCAGCGGCGACGTGAACGTGATGTCTGATTCAACTGCTTATTTGAAGCCTAACGGCTTGCGCTTCACTTGCGCTGCCGAGCGGCGGATTTAAGTGGTGCTCTCTATTTCACGTAGAACATCTA
>JBEPZC010000008.1:0-16236 GCA_041641035.1 Candidatus Bipolaricaulota bacterium | reverse complement strand
TATTCCCAACGTACAAGCGGCGAAGAAGGCGTTACGCAAGAGCGAGCGCGCGCGATTGCGCAATCTGAAGCGCAAGGAGAGCATTCGTCACGTCATACGGCAGATTCGCAAGCACCTGAGCGCAGGGCAGAAGGCAGAGGCCCAAGCGCTCTTGCCTCAACTGGCTAAAGCCGTGGACAAGGCCGCAACTCGCGGCGCGATCCATAAGAATAAAGCAGCACGCCTGAAAGCGCGCTTTATGAAGTTAGTAGCACACGCCTAACAGCTTCATGTCTCGCGTGATACGGTCGCTGGTGTACAAGCGCCGCTGGCGTCTCAAAGATCTCCCTGGGGAGCGGGCCGCGCAGATCGCTCGCGAGCTGGGCTGTTCGGCTCCCCTGGCGCGCGTCTTAGCCATTCGTGCCCCTGATGCCCCCACAGAACTGCTCGATCACGAGATGGGGCATCTCCCTTCGCCTTGGCGCCTGCGCGGCATGAAAGAAGCGGTCGCTCGCATTGAGAGGGCCTTGCGCCAGGGCGAAAAGATCTTCATTCAAGGGGACTTTGACGTCGACGGCATCACCAGCACAGCGCTGCTCTATAAGGCCTTGCGTGCCTTAGGGGCTCAAGGGGTGAAAGTCGATCTCTCCGATCGTGAGCGGGGTCACGGCCTCAGCGAGGCTGTGCTGCGTCGCCTGAAGAGCGAGGGCTTCTCGCTCTTGATCACTGCTGATTGCGGCATCTCTGAAGCTGAATTTGTGCAGAGCCTCCAAGAACACGGGATCGACGTGATCATCAGCGACCATCACCATCCGCCGCCTCAGCTACCTCCAGCGTATGCCATCATCAACCCCAAGCAGCCTGGCTGTTCATATCCCAATAAAGACTTGGCTGCCGTTGGTGTCGCCTTTGAGGTGGTGCGCGCGCTCTACGAGCAGCGTGGGCTGCCTCCGCACGCGTGTGAGGAGTTTTTAGACTTGGCTATGCTCGGCACTGTGGGGGACTTAGTGCCGTTGGTGCGCAACGGGTGCGCTGACAATCAGCGTCTTGTTGCGCAGGGGCTGCGGCGCGTGGCTCAGGGCCAAGCGTGTCTGGGGCTGCGCGTCTTGATAGAAAAACTCGCGCTTGATCCGCAACGGCTAACAACCGGCGAGGTGGGCTATATTATCGTGCCCAAGCTGAACGCTGCCAACCGCGTCGGCGATCCCCGCGACGCCTTCATGCTCTTGGTGACTGCCCTGCCCACCAAAGCCGAGCAGCTTGCGACGAGATTGCTCGCGTACAATCAAGACCGCCAGATCGCCCAAGACGACTTGCTCTACCAAGCGGAAGAGCAGCTGCACAGCCAATCGGGCTGGCAAGACGAAAAACTGATCTTCCTTGCGGGACGGTATTGGAACCCCGGGCTGATCGGGCTGGTGGCCTCGGATCTCGCCGAGAAATACTATCGTCCCACGGTCTTGGTCTCTATAGGAGACGAGATCAGCCGAGCGTCGTGTCGGAGCATTCCGGGGTTTGACATCGTAGAAGCTCTAGAGAGACACAGCGAGCTGTTGGAGCGCTATGGCGGACACTCTATGGCCGCGGGGTTTTCGATTCATACCGAGAGGCTGCCCCTCTTGAGGGAGCGCCTATGCGCCTACGCGCGAGAAGTCTTGCGCGATCTGGAAGACCCGCTGTATGAGCTGGAGACCGAGCTTGCCCCTGACGAGATCACGTTAGAGACCTACTCGGATCTTCAGCGGCTGGCGCCGTTTGGCATGGGCCATCCTACCCCACGATTTCTGCTGCGCTCAGCGAAGATCAGGGAGCTGCGCACCGTGGGCAACGGGAGTCGTCATCTCAAGCTCAGAATAGAATCTGGGGGAAGAGAATTCTCGGCCATTGGGTTTTCGCTGGGGGAGTTTGCGTACAATATCGGGCGTGCGGACACGGTGGGATTGGCATTTAAGCTCGGCTGCGATACGTGGACAGGCCGCCCGCAAGTGCAGCTGGAGATCGAAGATATCTTGGAGCCGTCGGCTTAATCGCAGAGCAACCGCGCGATCTTCGTGAGATAAATCTGCCCAATGAACAGGGGAAGAGTGCTCACCCGGATGAGACGGCGCGGCTCCTGCAAGGCACGGTAGAGCCATTCCAGCCCTAGGCGCTGCCAGGTCAGTGGCGCGCGCTGGAGTCTGCCGGCCCACACGTCAAAGCATCCCCCAACCCCTATGAGCACAGGTACAGTGAGCTTGGTGCGGTTTTGCTGCATCCACAGCTCTTGGCGCGGCACGCCCAGCCCAACTAAGAGCATATCAGGCTGCGCTCGAGTGATGAGTGTGAGAATATGCTCATTCTCGTCGGGGCGAAAATACCCATGATGCGTCCCGACGATTTGAAGATTTGGATATTTTTCGCTGAGTTTCTGGGCGGCTTGTTCGGCTACCCCCGGCGCTGCCCCTAATAAGAAGACCCGCAGAGGCGCACCGTTGGGCGCCCAGCTCGCGAAGAATCTCTCCAAAAGATCGATCCCCGAGACACGCTCTTTCACCGACGCTCCCAAGAGCCGTCCGGCCCACACGATCCCCGTGCCGTCGGGAGTGACAAGATCAGCTTGTTCATAGATCTCTCTTAATCTGCGATCGCGCTGAGCGCGCAGGATCGCTGTCGTATCAGGGGTACAGACGAGAGCAGGCGCGCGGGCATTCAGAAAGCCCTCGAGCTTCTGGATAGCTTCGTCCAGCGTCACACAATCGATGGGAACCCCAAAGAGCATAAATTTTCTCGCTGTGCTTGTGGTCTGCGGCAGGCGCAGGATACTCCACACGAGAAGCCCTATACCCGCGCCAGTCACTCCTAAAATCACACTCAGAGCCTCCCTCTCCAGCCGAGTCCCCAGGAACACGAGGACGCTCCCATAGGCCGACAACAGGGAGAACAAGATGAGTCCGTTCCACCGACCGATCCTCATCTCGTCAAGCCGTAAGAGATTGATCCTATAGCTGTAGATGATGGAGAGGGTGCCCGTCAAAGGCAGCCCTAGCGCGATCACAGGCGCAAGCAACGCCACGGATGCCGTCGTCTTCACCAAGCCGGCGATGGCGGCTAAGGCGAACCCGTAGCCAACAACCCGGCTCCACCGCTCCACTGCTAGAGCGCGCCGGCGCGCCATCAGTGCGATGAGTATCGAAGCGAACAAGAGCGTCACGCCGCTCAGCTGCCCCTGCCCCAGAGCGATCAGCGCGAGGGCGCCTCCAGAGATGACTAAGATCCTTGTCAAGAGCTTCCCTGAAGCATCGAGCTGCCCCATAACGAAGACCCCTTGGCTGATGACGATGATCCAGCCAAGCGTGATAGCAAAGCTCCAGTGCTGCAGATAGAAGAAGCCCCCCTCAGGGTTGGTGATGAACTCGATCCGATAGCCCGCAAGATAGGCGATCAGAGCCGCAAAGAGTACGCTCACGAGGGTGAGCCACCAGCGAGGAGCGAGCATCGCTGTGCCCATGAGAAGGGCAGCTCCTGCTCCGGCTCCCCACAGTTTGGGGTCGAACAAAAAAAGAGAGAGGGGGATAACAGCGATGAGATGAAGCACCCCTCTCTGGCGCACGAGCCTGTTGATCATCTCTTTGGCGGAATCCCCCTTCGCTTACCGTGAGTCTAAAAGAGAGTTTGCGCTCAGGGAAGGACTGAGGGCAGGACCGATGGGTGATCTTTGTCTGACGGAGAAGTGACGGCGAGTCAGATCGGTTCTATGACGACGCGGCGCTCCTCACCCTGGCCTTCACTGTAGGTGCGCACGCGCGGAAAGTCGCTGAGCGCCTCGTGGATCGCTTTGCGTTCGTAAGGCTCCATGGGATCGAGCACGATCTTTTTATGCTCACGCAAGGCCTCTTCAGCCAACTGTAGAGCCAGCTCGCGCAGCTCAGCCCGACGGTGTTCACGAAAGCCATCGGCGTCGATCTGGACGCTTATATCGAGATTGAGCGTTCGTTTCAGATAGATCTCGACCAGATGGGCGAGCGCCCGCAGCGCGCGCTGGTTCTGCCCTACGAAGACCTGGGCCCCCTGGAGGTTGATGAGAAGCTCTTGTTCGTTCTGAGTGATCTGAAGGCGAGCGGTCTCGCCGGCAATCTGGAAGAGCTCTTGCAGGAAGCTCTCAGCTGCTTGAGTGAGTTTGGGATCCATCGCTGACAGCTTTGGCTGGGGAGGCGTCTTCGGGGGTGCTGGGTTTGGGTTGGCGGCGCAACTCCCACATCACTATGATTTGTTGACCAACTTGGACGAGCGTCGAGACAAAGTAGTGCAACCAGAGCCCTGCCGACAGGTCCTTGAGCAAGAAGCCGAAGACGACGGGGAAGAGCCAGGTCATCACTTGGTTTTGGCCGCTGGCCGGGGTAGGGGTCAGCTTGCCCTGCGCGATCTGGGCCAACACCGTTAGGGCGACGATGATATAGAGCGAGTCATGCTGGCTCAGATCGCTCATCCAGAGGAATCCCGGGCTGAGATGGATCGCCTCGGCGCTGTAGAGCACTACGCGCCAGAGCAAGATGAAGATGGGGATTTGCAAGAGTGCTGGCAGGCACCCCCCCATAGGGTTGACCCCTTCTTTGCGGAAGAGCTCCATCTGTTTTTTCGTGAGTTCTTCGCGGTTCTCGCGAGCGCGACGTTTGAGTTCGTCCTCAGACATCTTGGGGTACATCGCGCGCAATTGTGTCAGGGAAGGGTAACGCGCTTGGAGCTTTTCGAGCTTGGGCTGGATTTCTCTCATCTTGGCCATCGAATGGAATTGCGCGCGCGTCAAGGGGTACATCAGCAATCGAATAATTAAAGTGAAGAGTATAAGCGCCCAACCGTAGTTGCCCGTGTACTCGTAGAGCAGATTAAGAAACTTCGTGACGCCTGCCAGTAGTTGGCTCCATAAGCCGTGATCGGTGATGTGGTGTATCCCTGCTTGCTCCAAAAAGATGAGATTGAGCCGTCCGGCATAGAGTGTAAACCGATACGTTCGGCTCTCTCCTGGGGAGAGAGTCAAGCCTGCAGAGCGCACCCCGAGGATCTTTCTGCCCTTGGAATCGGTGCTCACCCAAGGGCTTACATCGTTTTGCGAGGGATCATTGCTGAGCCAGAGCACGAGATTGGCACCGATGAACCCCAAGCCCTCGAAGCTCTTGAAGTTCTGCAAGATCTCATCGGAGCGTACGCCGTCGAAGAGAAACCGCGCCTCAGATCGCGCATCCGCAACGCCAACCCCCAGAGTCATCTGCCACCCTTCGGGAAGCGAGAGCATCTCAGCAGAGAGATTCTCTATACGGAGCTCGAGGCCTATCGTGTAGTCCGGTGCGTTGATGACTGTGAAGGTCTTCTGGATCTTGAGCGTGTCGTTCTGATGAGCGAGCGAGACCCTCTGGATTTTCGGGTTCTCGCTGGGGAGTATCTCCGCGCGATAGAGGGTTTGGTCGTTGAGAGAGTCGAGAGTCAAAGCAAGCGGGAACGTCGCTTCAGCAGCATAGAGCCGGGAGAGATCGTCCGGTTTGACTTTGACGTCAGGCAAGATCTCTGCTGGGGGATTGCCCCAGGGAGCAGAGAAATACAGATAGACGCTCCGGAGCGTCCCACCGGCTTCAGAGAAGATATAGCTTACTAACCCTGTCTTGACCTCGAGCTCTCGAGGGCTCTGCTCGCCTATCAAGCGCGTTTGAATCGTTGTGCGCGGGTCTTGGGCATGAACTGTCAGCGCAAAGAGACCGATCAGGACAAATACATAGAAACGGGTGCTCATGGCAGTCGAGTATAGTTTACCGAAGCGCGAGAGCGTTTTCAAACCGATCCCTATTTTGCGCTGACTGCTGGGGTGCGCTAAGATAGACAGCTATGAGCGTCTCTGTGCATCAGATTGCCATTCCCAACCCATACTTTGAAGGCCCAACGAATGCGTGGCTCATTCGAAGCCCTCATAGCCCCTTGGTGCTCATAGACACCGGCATCGGCACCGAAGAGTCCCTAAGCGTGATGGAGCGTGAGCTCTCAAGGCAGGACTGTTCGCTCAAAGATATTGCCGTGATCTTGTTGACGCATAAGCATATAGATCACTGTGGGCTCGCCCGCGCGATCCAACAAGAATCGGGTGCGGCTGTCTACGTCCATGCCGACGATTGGGCCGACGTGGCCTTCTTTGAAGACCGTCATGCTCTGGTCTCTCAGCTCTATTTAGAAGCGATGCGACGCTGGGGCATCCCTGACGCGATCATTGATGAGATGGCTGGCTTTCGCGCGCGCTTTGCGGGATTAGCTCGCTCTGTGCCCTCCGCTCAGCAGGTTCACGACGGCCAACAGCTGCGATTGGGCCAACTTGAATTCTCCGTCTTGCACACCCCCGGCCACACCCAAGGCTCGGTGTGCTTCTTGTTGGAAGATCGGTTATTCACGGGGGATCATCTCTTGCCGACGTACACGCCCAACGTCGGCGCGACTGACGTCACTTCCGAGGGGCACGTAGGGAAGTTCTTAGACTCCCTCAACAGGATTCTCGCGTTGCCTAACGTCGAGAAGCTGAGCATCTTTCCAGGGCATGGGCGCTCGTGGGTCAATCCCCGTCCGCGCATCGAAAAGATGTTTGCACACCATCGCGAGCGGACCGAGCGCATCCTCGCCATCGTGAGCGATGGGCAGGCGCACACAGCATTCGAGATCGCGCAAAAGCTCTTTGGAAAGATGCGAGAGCATCACGTGTTACTTGGCGCCGGTGAGGTCTATGCGCATCTGAAGGAGCTGGAGAACGCGGGGCGCGTCCGCCAGATCGAACCGCATCGCTTTCAGAGAATCTAATTATATGAAGACATTAATGCTCTACACCAAGCCGGACTGTATGCTCTGTGAGGAAGCTGAGCGTGAGCTGCGCATGCTCCAGGGCGAGATCGCCTTCGAGCTGGTACTCTGTGACATCACCCACGACCAGAGACTGGTGGCGCAGTATCAATACGAGATCCCCGTCGTTGTGCTCGACGGGGTCGAGCTGTGCCGTCATCGCGTGGACGTAGAGAGGGTGCGACGCGCCTTGACGGGATAAGAATTCTCCTGCTACACTACAGTTCATCGCAGAATAAAGACAAAACTTCAAGAAAGGGGCCCTATGACGATGACGCGAACTCGACTCGTCTATGCGCTAATAGGAACGGTGCTGTTGCTCTCTGTGGCGCTCTGGCCTGCACGTGCGACGATCACTGCGCGCTTCAGCGATCTCTCGCTCAGACCCACGGAGAAGATCGAATACGACTTTACGCCGACTACGACGGGCGAGATCATCTTGAAGGTAGCGCTGCGCACCAGCCCAGCGACCCTGCGGGTACAGCTCTTCTTAGAGGGCAAAGCCGTCATAGACCAAACGGGTGGAGCTGTGCAGACAGCGAAGGCAGAGGTCACTGAGGCCGATCTCGGTCGTCCGTGGCGCTTGGTCGTGACCAATCTGAGCCAGAACACGGTCGAGGGGCGCTTTGAGCTCACCTATCCTCGCCGCTTCTGTAAAGAGATTTCTGCACAATATCGCGTCAAGGTCAGCTACGAGATCACCACAGAGCTAGAAGACCTCCATTGTCAACAGCTCTATGGCGTCATGCGCTCGTTGCCCCATGACCATCTGAAGCGTCTGCGGGAGATTCGCGCTCGCGAACCCGACGTTTATATCTACGGGCAATATCTGCCACCTGGTCTTATCGAGCTGCCGGGCTTGCGCGCTGGCCGCACCTTTACTTTGGTCACATATCACGAGCTGGGGCACCTCGTGCACTTCACGCGCTCTACGCTAGACCAAGAAGAACGCTGGGAAAAGCTCTACACAGAATCGGGGCGGGATCCGGATAACTTCGCGCGCGACCCTATCGATCGTTCGCTCTACGCCATGACCAATCAGTACGAAGACTTCGCTGTGACGTATTCAGCGTATATCGCTGACAGTCAGCTCTATATCAATGAAGCGGTGACGCGCAGTCAGCGCAGCAAGCCGCTGTTGTTGCAGAAGTTCAAAGTGATTGTCGAGTACTTCCGACATACGGTGAACGATCAGCCTCGGGTCTATATCTACCGTGTTGGGACGGAAGTTCCGATTCCCACTATCTATCGGGCGTCGGTGCTGGTGACGGCGGAGGGCTTGCCGGATTTCACTGGGCCTATCGAGTGGGAGTCGTTCTAGGGGGTTGGGACCGCGGTATTGAGCGCGGTCTCGGCGATGTTGATCGAATAGTCTTTCACGCGCCCGATGCTGTCAGAGGCGATCCCGATGAGCTGGGCCTCTTGAGGGTTGAGGTCCCATAGGAGCTTGCCGGCTTTCATCAAACGCTCGTCGACTTGGAGCGCATGGTCGATCACACGGTTAGCTAGGTCGGGGTCAGGGGCGCGAAACGCGTTCACAGACTCTTGGAGGAGCGCAGCGACGTGGTCGCCGACCTTGCGCAGGGTGTCGGCAATCTTGGCAGGGGGTGGGGATTTGAGATCTGTGGTCGCATGGGCGATCTTCACGGCGTGATCGGCGACGCGCTCCAACTGGCGAGCGACCGTCTGGATGTCGAACAGTTGAACGCGGCTGACCCCCAACGCTTCTTCAGCGAGCAGATCGCCCAGGGCAATGCGAAATTGCCTATACAGCATCAGATAGAGGCGATCTACGTCCTCATCGCGAGCAGCGATGTCGCGAGCTAATTCGGTATCGTGTTCGACGAGGGCGCGCACGCTGTCGCTGAACATGTCGTGCACCATCAAGAAGATCCGATCGAGCGTTTTTGGGGCGGAGAGCTCTGCGAGGTTGAGCAGGTTGTGAATGACGATGGAGTCTTTGGATTCCTCCATGATCTCGGGGCCGATGAGGGCTTGGGTGATCTTGCGGATCGTCTGGCGCTGATCTGGGGTGATGCGCTCGCCTCGGACTTCAATGATATCAAACCCTGCGACGTACATCGAGATGAACGTGCGCATGAGCGCGTCGCCTGTTTTCGTGTCGAGGGGTAAGACTCCGCGCGTCAGGTGGGCGTCGCGATGCGGACGCAATATCAGCAAATCAGGGCCATGAGGATGGAGCTCGACCTCCGCACCTGCGTGGAGCTTTTGGGCCTCTGCCCACTCCTTAGGGAGCGTGACCATAAATGTCGCGCCCCCTGTAATCTGCACTCTCCGTGTTTCCATAGTCCCTCCTGCCTATTATGATTGGTGCGTATTATAATATATAACTATATAGACTGTCAAGGGTCTTGACAGGAGCAAGGAGAGGGTGTATAATACAATTGAAAATTTTTTTCAATAAGGAAGACCATGAACAGCTTGACAGAGAGCTGGGAGGGCCGCCTCAAAGAGCAAGGATACAGGCTAACTAAGCCTCGGCGTGCCGTGTTGGAGGCACTGGTGGCAGAGCCGATCTGTCTGACGCCGGAGGAGATCTATCATCGGGCGAGGAAGCACTACAAAAAGCTCGGCTTGGTGACAGTCTATCGCACATTGGCACTCTTTGAGAAGCTGGGCTTAGTGCAGCGTGTACACGTAGATACCGGTTGCCATAGTTTTGCCGTCGTGCGCTTTGCCGAGGGGCATCATCATCAGTTAGTGTGTCGCGACTGCGGGCGCGTCGAGGAGTTCACCGACTGCACCCTGGACAGCATGCTCGCAGACCTTCAGAAGCGCACGGGCTTTGCTATCGAGACCCATCAACTGGAGGTGGTTGGCCGATGCCCTGATTGCCAATAATCTTTGCCCTGCAACTGAAATTTATTTTCAATAATCTAGAAGGGAGGAGATACGAGATGAGGAAAGCAATAGCGCTCGTGATGTTGTTGATGGTGGCAAGCGTCTTAATCGGCTTAGCGCAGCCAAAGCTCAAAGTCGTAGCGAGTTTCTATATCCCCTATGAGTTCACCAAGAACGTCGGCGGAGATAGAGTAGAAGTGAGAAATCTCGTTCCGGCAGGCGCGGAGCCCCATGATTTCGAGCCGTCCCCGGCTGACATCAGAGCCATTGAAGAAGCACAGGTCTTCGTCTACAACGGCGCTTCGATGGAGTCGTGGGTCGAGCGTGTGCTTGCGGTCGTCAAGAATCGTGAGAGGCTTGTCGTCGTCGAGGCGACGAAGGGACTGCCACTGCGCAAAGTCGAAGACGAAGAGCTTGAGTTCGACCCGCACGTCTGGACGGACCCGCTCTTAGCCAAGGAGATGATAAAGAATATTCGAGACGGTTTGATGATCGCCGATGGTGCTGGAAGCCCCGTCTACACTGAGAACGCAAAAGTATACAGTGCCAAGCTCGATGCCCTCGATGTGCAGATTCGCGAGGGCCTCAAAGCCTGTCGGCTGCGGGATTTCATTATATCTCACAGATTTATGGACTACTTTGCAGCTCGGTATAATCTGACGGCGCACGCGCTGTCGGGGGTAGAGCCAAGCGAGCCCACGCCCCAACGCTTGGCTGAGCTCATCCGCCTGGGCAAGGAGAAGGGCATTCGGTATATCTTTGCTGAGGAGAGCGACGAGTTGAAGGCGCTTGAAGTCCTGGCGCGCGAACTCGGTGCCCAGATCCTCACACTTAATATCGGGCACAGCGTCACTGAAGAGGAAGAGCAAGCTGGGAAGAACTATCTCGTGCTTATGGAAGAGAATCTCAAGAAGCTGCGAATTGGGCTGGAGTGCCAATGAGCGCACCCGTTATCGAGATCGAGAATCTTTCTTTCAGCTACGGGACAGAGCCGGTGCTCGAGGACGTCTCCCTCGTTGTCTATCGAGGGGACGTCCTTGGGCTGATCGGCCCCAACGGCTCTGGAAAGACAACGCTGCTCAAGCTGATCTTGGGGTTGCTCGCGCCCCAACGAGGGACAATTAGGCTCTTTGGGCAAGAGCTGAGTCGCTTTCGTGAGCGCGCGCGGGTGAGCTATGTACGCCAGCGCATTTGGGACTTCGAGCGGAATTTCCCGGCTTCGGTAGAAGAGATCGTGCGCATGGGGCGGGTGCCTCGGCTGCGGTGGGGGGTGTGGAGCCGAGCTGATACTGAAGCTGTTGAGAGGGCCATGCGCGCTGTGCATATTGAAGGGGTACGCACTCGCCCCATCAGTGCGCTCTCAGGAGGCCAGCAGCAGCGCGTCTTTCTCGCGCGCTGCCTCGCGCAAGAGCCTGATATCTTGCTGCTTGATGAGCCTACAGCAGTTGTCGATCCCAAGGTCGAAGCCGAGTTCTATGAGCTGTTGGGCCACCTCAACCGTGAGCAGGGGGTGACTATCGTCTTGGTTTCACACGATATCGAAGCCCTTGTGAAGCAGGTGACGCGGATCGCCTGTCTTAACAGAAAGCTGCTCTTCTGCGGGACGCCTCAAGAGTGTCTCGCAAGCGACCTGCTCGAGAAGGTCTACACAGGGAGAAAGCTCGTGCAGCATCAACATCCGTGGGGGTAAGATGCTGGAGATCTTTGCGTTTGAATTCATGAGGCTGGCGTTTATTGGGGGGACGATCATCGGGGTGTTGGCCCCGACGATTGGGGTCTTTTTGGTTCTGCGGCGCTACGGGCTCATCGGGGATGGGTTGGGGCACATTGCCTTTGGCGGCGTCGCCTTTGGGCAGCTTGTCAAGGTTGACCCCATCCTGATGGCTTTAGGCTACTCGGCATTCGCCGCCGTCGGCATTGAGCACTTGCGTGCGAAGGGCCGCCTGGGTGGGGATGTCGCCATCGCGATCTTTCTTTCGTCGGGGTTGGCGTTGGGGTTGGTGTTGGCGCGGCTGGCACGACGCTCCACGGATCAGTTATGGAACTATCTCTTTGGCAGCGTGATCGCCCTCACACCACGTGACGTCATCCAGATCGCGATCCTGGCAGCTCTGGTACTGATAGTGATTTTTTTCGTGCGCCGTGAGCTCTTCTTCATCACGTTTGACGAGGAGACGGCACGGGCTTCGGGGATCCGTGTCGGTTTTTATAATCTCTTGTTAGTGCTGTTGGCGGCGCTGACCATCGTTGCGGCAATCCAGATCGTTGGGCTGCTGTTGATCTCAGCTCTGTTGGTCCTGCCGGTGGCAGCGGCATTGCAGATCGCGCGCAGTTTTCGTCAGGCGCTCTTGCTAGCGATTGGGTGCAGTCTTCTCTCGGTCTATGGAGGGTTGATCGGATCGTATTATCTGGATACGCAACCAGGGCCGACGATCGTCTTGGCAGCGCTCTTGATCTTTGTGCTTGTGAGCCTTGGGCGCCTAGCGCGTTTTGGCGTCTCGTAAGTACTCTTTAATAGTATGAAAGATGACTTGGGCGACGGTCCACTGGTACGTGAAGCTGCGCAGTTTCATCTCTTCGGTGGGATTTGTTAAGAAGCCGGTCTCGATGAGTACGGCGGGCATCTCGGCCCAGCGAATGAAGAGTCGTTGATGCTTAATGCCTCTATCGGTGACCCCAAGCGAGCGCGTCAGGCGCTTTTGCAGCAAGAGAGCCAGGGTGCGGCTTTGAGGATAGTTTGCCAAGCTCGTGTCGTCATGGACGAGGACTTCGATGCCGTTAGCGGCGGAGCTACGCGGATGGGCGTTCGCATGGATAGAGACGAAAAGATCAGCTCTGAGGCGATTGGCCAAGCCGGTGCGCTCCCGATGGGGGACGTAGATATCTTCGGAGCGCGTCAGCACGATGCTGATCTCATCATCGTACAGGCCTAACAGCCGAATGAAGCGGGCGATATTCAGATTGATATCTTTCTCTTGGGTGCCGTAGTATCCGATGGCGCCGGGGTCCCAGCCGCCGTGCCCAGGGTCCACGACGACGAGAAAACGTTTCGTTTGGCTCTGTCCGACCTGGGCCACGCTCCCAATGCAGAGCAACGCAAGCAGAACGACCGTCGCTGATGGTATCCGTACCCTCATGGGCCAGAGTATACCACGCCCCAGGACGGGATGGCTATGATGGGCATTACAATGAGCGCTCATATGGGGTGATAATGCTGATAGCATGCGAATCTTGCGTTGTGCCCCTCATTTGACAAACCGGTGCCCTCTACGGTATAATATAGCGAAAATGCGCTTTATATATAGAGAAGCGCATTACTATAAATAATCTCCGCAGGAGGTAGGGAGTATGCAGATGTGGCGTGGGCGTCGTCTGGTTGGGTTGGCAGGGGTGCTGGCGGTCGGGGTGCTGGTGGGGAGTTTACTGTTTGGTCTGCCGGGGGTGTCGCAGCAAGGGACGTTAGTCCCGGAGGAGCTTGTCGTGGGCATGGTGCCTTCGCGAGCGGCAACGATCTTGCAGCCTCCGGTGGAAGGGCTGGCCAATCTGTTACTCAAGTACGTTCAAGAGCACGGGTTTAGTCAAGTGAAGCGCGTGCGCGCGGTCATCCCTGAATCGTACACAGCGACGGTCGAGGCCCTGGGGACGGCTCGTATTCACATTGGGTTGTTGGGACCGTTGACCATCGTCCAGGCTGTGGACCGGTACGGGGCGATCCCTATCGCGGTGACCAAGCGTGGCGAGAGCTTGCGCTATCGCGGGCAGTTCATGGCGCATTTGGACGGCCCCTTCGCGAACTTGCTCGATGTCGCGGAGATGGTGAAGCAGAGGAAGACGGTCAAGTTCAGCTACGGCGGCGGTTCCACGTCGGCCAGTGGATTCCTGTTCCCGTGCAAGACCTTTAAAGATTACGGGATCCTCCCTGGTGATTGGAGTAACTTCAAGACAGTTCGCTCGAATCACCTAGGTGCAGCGATTGCGGTCTACAAGAGGGATGTCGATGTCGGGGTGGGGTTCGACGACGTGCGGGAGAGCCTCGATAGCGACAAGACCAAACAAGAGCTGGGCTGGAAACCGGGCGATCCTAATCCCAGCACGCGCGTCATCGTCCTCGGCTACACCGACTGGATCCCTAACGACGGCGTGGTCGCGGTCAAGGAGCTCAGCCCGGCACTGGTCAAAGTTATTAAAGACGGGTTTGTGGCCATCATGAAGACGCCTGAAGGGCAAAAGTATGGCAAGGATGCATTGGACGCCACAGACTTTGTGCCAACCCCTGAAGGCTATGATATGATGGGAGCCCTGCGCTCCGTTCGCGTCGTGGCCAACGAGATCGAGCCGAACTTGGCCAAGTGCGAGAACCAGTAAGACTGCTGACCCAAGGGGAGACAGAGAGAGCTCTGTCTCCCCTGTTTTCCGTCTCGTTTCAGTAGCAGGCTTATGACAGCCCCGATCTTGCGCGTGCGTAATCTCACGGTGATCTATCCGGGGGTGCGTCCGGTCACGGCGCTCGAAAACGTCAGCCTTGAGGTCTTCCCTGGAGAGTTTGTAGTCGTTGCTGGAGTATCTGGATCTGGGAAATCCACGCTCTTGCGGGCCATCAATCGCCTCGCGGAGAACGATCATGCGCGCATTGAGGGGGAGATCTATTTCGATGGGGTCGATGTGCTGAAAGCTTCTCGGCGTGAGCTGCGGCAGATCCGCTCGCACATTGGCTTTATCTTCCAGGAGTACAACGTCGTCGAGCGATCTTCGGTGTTGACCAATGCCCTGGTGGGGTATCTTGCCACGATGGGGGTAG
Source organism: Candidatus Bipolaricaulota bacterium (assembly GCA_041641035.1). Lineage (GTDB taxonomy): Bacteria > Bipolaricaulota > Bipolaricaulia > RBG-16-55-9 > DRXL01 > JANXCC01. The sequence continues at coordinate 1,751 of JBEPZC010000008.1, read as the reverse complement.
GCAGATCCTTGCTGGGAATGTTTGATGCCAAGCAGATCGAGGGGGCGCACCAAGCGTTGGTGCGTGTGGGAATTCCTCAAGCGCGTCATGGCGATCGTGCTGCCCGTCTGTCGGGCGGGCAGAAGCAGCGCGTCGGCATCGCCCGTGCCCTGCTGCAAAAGCCCAAGCTCATCCTGGCTGACGAGCCTGTTGCTTCGCTCGACCCCATCACGGCAAACGTCGTCATGAATATCTTCAAGAAGATCAATGAAGATGAAGGGATCACGACGATCGTGAATTTGCACGACCCGGTCTTGACGTTCAAATACGGCCGGCGGATTATCGGGCTCAAGAACGGGCGCATCATCTACGACAAGCCTATCACCGCGATCAACCGCGAGACCTTCGAAGAAGACATCTATGGCTCAGTGGACGGGGCGTGAGCCCCTGAGCAGGGCATGGCGGGGCTTAGGGGCTTTCGTGGTCCTGCTCCTCGTGCTGGCTCTCTACGGGTGGGCACTGCGGGGTGTCGAGTTCGATCTTTCATATATTGTCCAGTATGGCGGGAAATTCTTTGAGCTGCTGGGGCGGATGTACCCGCCTGATTTCTCAATATTCCCTGATCTGATTCGTCCGCTGTTACAGACCCTGCAGATGGCGACTTTGGGGACGTTCTTTGGGGCCTTGATGGCCTTGCCGTTAGTCGTCCTGGGATCACAGGTAGTTGTGCGCAGCGCTCTGGTCTATTGGCCGATGCGCGCTCTCATGAACATCCTGCGTACGATCCCAGATTTGCTCTATGCGGTGCTGTTCGTGGCAGCGATGGGCATTGGGCCGCTAGCTGGTGTCGCTGCGCTCTCGTTCTTCGCCTGTGCGATCATCGCTAAGCTCACTTCAGAGTCAGCGGATAACATCAATCCTAAGCCTATCGAGGCCGTTGAGGCCGTGGGCGCGGGAAAGCTCCAAGTCATCCGCTACGCTGTCTTGCCCCAACTCATCCCGGCGTTCATGGATCACGTGATTTACGTGTTTGAGCTGAACGTCCGCGTTGCTACGGTGATGGCCTACGTCGGGGCGGGGGGGATCGGCTCGCAGCTCATCACGGCCATAGAGTGGTTCCGATACGACCGAGCTCTGACGGTCGTCTTGACCATCTTTGCCACGGTGATCGTCATTGATGTTATTGCCAATCGCATACGAGATGCGCTCTTGCACGGCATCGTTCTGGCGCGGCCGGTGCGCTGGATTGGCGTGGGGGCGGTCATAGGGCTGATCGGCTGGTCGTTTCTCTCTCTGGAGATCGATTTCCCTCGTCTGATCCGAGGGGTTGATTACTTCGGCAATCTCGTCTGGGCCATCGTTACCGATCCGGCGACGGAATATTTTCAGTTGGCCGTCCAGCGCATGATCCAGTCGCTTCAGATCGCGTTGGTGGGCACGACTCTCAGCTTTCTGCTCTCGTTCCCTTTGGGGTTTTTGGCTTCGCGGCGCTATACGGGGATCCCGGTGGCACTGGCCGTAGGGATGAAGCAGGTTCCCAATGCCATCCGGGCGTTCCCTGAGCTGATCTTGGCGATCTTCTTCATCGCGACCTTTGGGCCGGGGCCATTGCCAGGGGTTTTAGCTATTGCCATTCACTCCGTAGGAATGCTGGGGAAGTTCAACGCTGAGATCGTGGAGAAGATCCGTAAGGAGCCGGTCGAAGCGCTGCAATCGGCCGGGGCTTCACGGCTGCAGGTCTTCCGCTATGCTGTACTGCCTCAAGTGCTCCC
>JBEPZC010000007.1:0-16928 GCA_041641035.1 Candidatus Bipolaricaulota bacterium | reverse complement strand
CCACCCAAGCCCCCTTAAGATAAAGAGCTTAACGAAAGGGGGCCGCATGAGCGTCGTGCTAAGCCCGCAACACGAGACGATACCTACGATCTATCAAGAGATTCATCCTCCTCTTGATGAGGGTGCAGCGTTCGTTGAATCCGACCGATGTTTGGAGTGTGGAGGGCCCTACGCCCCAGCTCCGTGTATGGCTGCCTGTCCCGCGCGCGTTCCTGTTCCCCAGTTCATCCGAGCGATCCATGAGGGCCGTCCCGAGGAGGCGGCTCGGCTCATCTTTGAAGCGAATATTTTGGGTGGCAGCTGCGCTCGCGTCTGCCCCGTCGAGGAGCTTTGCGAGGGCGCGTGTGTGCTGGCCAAAGAGGGCCGTCGTGCCGTCTCCATCGGGAGATTGCAACGCTACGCAACTGATATCGCTCTTTCGCATCAGATGAACTTCTTTGCCCGTCCTGCGTGGAAGCCGCAGAGCGTTGGGGTCATTGGGGCTGGGCCGGCAGGGTTGGCGTGCGCTGCAGAGTTGGCCAAGCTCGGTTATGAAGTCGTGATCTACGAGAGCCGGCCTGAGCCAGGGGGATTAATTACTTCGGCGATTGCTCCCTATAAGCAGCGCAAGGACCCCTTGCCCGCTGAGGTGGCTATGATCGAGCGATTGGGTGTGAAGCTGCGCTACGGGGTCACGGTGGGCAAGGATATCACTTTCGAGGAGTTAGAGCGCAAGCATCACGCGATCTTCCTTGGCGTGGGGTTAGGAGCCGATACGAAGGCGCACATCCCCGGCGAAGACTTGGCAGGGGTATGGAATTCTCTTGATTTCGTTGAGCAGATCAAGCAAGGGCGCCTGCCCAAGATCGGCCCCACCGTAGCAGTCATCGGCGGAGGCAACACAGCGATCGACGTGGCACGCGAATCGGTGCGCCTGGGTGCGACGAACGTCATGGTGCTCTACCGACGCACGGAAGACCAGATGCCAGCGTTCAAGCACGAAGTCAAGGCTGCTCGCAAGGAGGGTGTGCACTTCTATTGGTTGACTGCACCGGTGCGCCTGCTGGGCGACGGCAAAGTCAGGGGGATTGAGTGTATCCATATGAAGTTGGGGGCACCCGATAAGTCCGGCCGTCCCGCTCCTGAGCCCGTCCCCGGCACTGAATTTACTTTAGAGGTCGACACCGTGATCAAAGCGATCGGACAAGAGAAGCGCGTCGAACTCTTCAAGGCATTAGGGCTGGAGACCGAAGGCGGGTTGGTCAAAGTGAACGAGTATTTTCAGACCAGTCGCCCACAATACTTTGCAGGTGGCGACTGCATCAACGGTGGGGCGACTGTCGTCGAGGCAGTGCGGCACGGCAAGCAAGCCGCGCAAGGGATCGCGAGGTTTCTTGCGAAGGGGTGAGGGTCAGTGATCGAGATTCGCTGGCACGGGCGCGGTGGCCAAGGAGCGAAAACAGTCTCACAACTCTTAGCTGGAGCTGCACTTCGCGGCGGACGCTACGCCCAAGCGTTCCCCGAATACGGCCCCGAGCGCAGTGGTGCCCCAGTGAAAGCATTCACTCGCCTTGACGCAAAAGAGATTCGCTTGCACTGCAGCGTGTATGAGCCGGATATCGTCGTCGTCCTCGACCCGACGCTGCTGCACGCCAAGGAAGTGCGAGTGACTGAGGGCTTGAAGCGCCAGGGGATCTTGCTGGTCAACACGGCGGCGAGCGCTGATGACGTGCGTCGGCAGACGGGCTTTGCGGGCAAGATCATCACGCTCGATGCTGAAGCGATCGCGCGCTCTGTAGGCGCGCGCTTCTCCAACGTCGTGATGCTGGGGGCATTGGCGCGTGTGCTCGGAGGCATCACCCTTGAAGACCTGGAGCGTGAATTTGCCCAAACATTTGGAGAGAAAGCGTTGGCGACAAACATCGCTGCGCTGCGCGCAGGCTTTGCTCAGATTGACATGGAGGCACCATCATGAAGCGTTATCAGGAGCTCCCTATTGGCGGGGTCATCCCCGGAGGTGCAACACCTCAGCTGGTTCAGACTGGCGGGTGGCGGTCTGGTAAAAAGCCGGTCTTTAATGAGAAACTCTGTGTGAACTGTCTGCTCTGCTGGGTGCACTGCCCCGAAGCGACTATCGTTGTCGAGCGCTCTCAGATGCGCGGGATCAGCTATGATCACTGCAAGGGGTGTGGCATCTGCTCCCAGAGCTGTCCCACAGGGGCCATCACGATGGCCATCGAGCTCCACGATGACTCGCACAGGCCCAAGTCCGAAGTGAGTGAGGAAGTATGCGTGTAGCTACGACACACCTGACGCTGATGACCGGAGCGGAAGCGGCCGCGCATGCCATGCGCCAAATCAACCCCGATGTCGTGCCCGTCTACCCTATCACGCCGCAGACCCCTATCATTGAGACGTTTGCGCAGTTTGTCGCCGACAGCCAGTGCGACTCAGAGATCATAAACGTTGAGAGCGAGCACAGCGCCATGAGCGCTGCTGTCGGCGCGTCATGCGCCGGTGCGCGGGTGATCACTGCCACCAGCTCGCAGGGATTAGCCTTGATGCTCGAGATCGTGTACATCGCCGCTTCGATGCGTTGCCCTATCGTGATCGCCGTGGGCAGTCGCGCCCTCTCTGGCCCCATTAATATTCACTGTGATCACTCCGACAGCATGATGGCTCGCGACGCCGGATGCGTTCAGATCTTCGCGGAAAACGCGCAAGAGGCTTACGATCTGATGATCATGGCGCAGCGGCTCGCGGAAGACCGCAGGGTGCTCGTCCCCGTCATGGTGATGCAAGACGGGTTCACGATCACGCACTCGGCTGAGCCCGTTGCTTTGCTCCCTGACCAGACCGTGCAGGAGTTCATCGGCGAGTACGAGGCGTTGTATCCCTTGCTGGACGTGGATCATCCGACGACGCAGGGGCCGTTCGCCTTGCCCGATTATTACTTTGAGCTCAAGCGCCAGCAAGTCGATGCGCTAGACGCTGCGCGGGGGGTCTGGCTCGAGCTCCAAAAGAGATTTGCGGAGATTTCTGGGCGTCGCTATGAGGGCTTCTTTGAAGAGTATAAGCTCAGCGACGCTGAGTATGCGTTAGTCATCTTGAGCTCGACGGCTGGCACAGCGAAAGTTGTGATTGACCGATTGCGACGCAAGGGGGTGAAAGTCGGGCTGTTGAAGCCGTGGCTCTTCCGGCCCTTCCCTGCAAAAGAGATCGCCCAAGCGTTGGCCGACAAGCGCGCCATCGCTGTGCTCGACCGGGCGATCTCGTTTGGGAGTTGGGGGCCGCTCTACTTAGAAATCTCTGCAGCGCTGGGGCGGTATCTCCAGCAGAAGCCCGCGCTGTATAACTATATCTACGGTCTGGGTGGGCGCGACACACCGCCGGAGCTGATCGCCTCGGTTGTGACCGACATGCAGAGCGGGCTGGACCCGACGGTGTTGCGCTATCTGGGCTTGCGGGAGTGATCGTCATGCCCAACACCAAGGAACTCGCGCGTCACGAAGAAGCAGTAAAACGATTTACAGGGGCTCATGCCCTCTGTGCCGGATGTGGAGTCCCCATCTGCGTGCGCACCATCCTCAATGCCATTGACGAACCCGTGGTGGTCATCAACGCTACGGGGTGCTTAGAAGTTGCCACAACACGCTACCCCACAACGGCGTGGAACGTCCCGTGGATCCACGTGGCGTTTGAGAACGCTGCGGCTGTGGCCAGTGGGGTAGAGACAGCCTATCGGGTTTTGCGACGGCGGGGGAAGATCTCTAGAGAGATCCGGTTTGTCGCGTTCGGCGGCGACGGCGGCACCTATGACATTGGGCTGCAAGCGCTCTCTGGGGCGCTTGAGCGTGGCCATAGGTTTCTCTATGTCTGCTATGACAACGAAGCGTATATGAACACGGGAAATCAGCGCTCGGGGGCGACGCCCTTTGCTGCGCAGACGACTACTGCGCCCACGGGCGAGAAGAGCTTTGGCAAGCCGCAGCGCCGCAAAGACCTCACAGAGATCGTCGCGGCGCATCATATCCCCTATGTCGCCCAAGCCTCCATCAGCGACTGGCACGATCTGGCAGTCAAGGCGCGCAAAGCTGTCTCTGTCCCAGGTCCGTCGTTTCTGAATGTGCTCTCGACCTGCCCGCGCGGGTGGGGCCACCCCTCCGATCAGAGCGTCAAGATCGCCCATCTTGCCGTGGAGACGTGTTATTGGCCCCTATACGAGGTCATAGACGGCCGATGGCATCTGAATTATATCCCTGAGGAGAAGCGGCCGATCACGGAGTGGCTGCGGCCTCAGAAGCGCTTTGCCCACCTGTTTGAGCGGGGAAACGAAGCGCTCTTAGCGCAGATACAGCGCCAAGTGGACGAAGACTGGGAGAAGCTGCTCCGCAAATGTGAAGGGTGAATACTCATGAAGCGCTATGAGCAGGGGGGCTTCTTCTTAACTATAGAGCCTCGGCGGTGTAAAGGGTGCGGTGTGTGCATCCAAAGCTGCCCTACTGGGGTGTTAGTGCTCACTCCTGAGGGAAAGGCTGACGTCGCTCAGATCGCTCGGTGTGTCTTCTGTGGCATCTGTGAGCAGAGATGTCCAGACTTTGCGATCTCGGTCCATAAAGAGACGATCTTGCATCCATCGTTGGTGTGAAGGAGCCGATCTTGTCGGGAGAGCTGGAGCTTGTCCAAGGGAATGAAGCCTGCGCGCGCGGCGCGATCTATGCGGGGTGTCGGTTCTTCGCAGGGTATCCCATCACTCCCAGCAGCGAGATCATGGAGTATCTGATGCGCGAGCTGCCCAAGGTCGGCGGCATCTGCGTTCAGATGGAGGACGAGATAGCTTCGATTTCTGCTGTGATTGGGGCGTCGTGGGGCGGCGCAAAGGCTATGACTGCGACGAGCGGGCCGGGGTTTTCCCTCATGCAGGAGAGCATCGGCTATGCTGCCATCACGGAGACTCCCTGCGTCATTGTAGACGCCCAGCGCGGCGGACCAAGCACCGGTCTGCCGACCAAGACCTCCCAAGGCGACGTGATGCAAGCCCGTTGGGGCACCCACGGCGATCATCCCGTCATTGTATTGACAGCATCGTGGGTGCGCGAGGTCTTCGAGATGACCGTGCAGGCGTTCAATTTTGCAGAAAAATACCGCGTGCCGGTTATTCTATTACTCGATGAGGTCTTAGCGCATCTGCGCGAGAACGTGATCTTGCCCGAGCCTGGGGAATTAGAAGTCGTCTCGCGCCGCCGCCCCGAACGTCTGGAGGAGTTCAAGCCGTTCTTGGACGAGACCATGGTCAACTTTGGCGAGGGCGGCCGCCTGATGGTCACCGGGATGGCTCATGATGAGTTTGGCTTTCCCGCGCAAGGAGCCAAAGCTGCCCAGCAACTCCAGCGGATCGTCGCTAAGATCGAAAGCCGCGCTGAAGAGCTCGCTCTCTATCAGGCGCGCTTTGTAGACGACGCCGACGTCGTGATCATAAGCTATGGCATTACAAGCCGGGCCGTAGAGGAAGCGGTTCGCCTGATGCGAGAGGGCGGGCTAGCAGTGGGATGGCTCGATCTGAAGACCCTGTGGCCATTCCCTGATAAGCTCATTCGCTCGTGCACCGAGCACGCTCGGTATGTGCTCGTCCCGGAGCTCAATTTGGGTCAGCTCGTTCGAGAGGTCGCGCGTGCCGTAGGTGGACGGGCTCCGGTGGAGCACCTGGGTCGAGTCGATGGCTCCTTGATCACGCCGCATCAGATATGCCAACGCGTCTCCGATCGTGTACAATCTCTCAGGGGGGCAGGCTATGACCTATGATTTTCAAGAGTATTTGAGAGTAGAGAAGTTGCCTCACGTGTGGTGTCCTGGTTGTGGGCACGGTATGATCACGCATGCGCTCGCCTGTGCGATGGCCAAGATGGAGCTAGACCCCACTCAGACTGTGGTCATCGGCGGGATCGGCTGCTCCGGGCGCACAGCGTTCTTGTTCGACATGGACACGATGCATACGACGCATGGGCGAGCGGTGGCCTTCGCTACGGGGCTGAAACTGGTGCGCCCTAATCTTACGGTTGTACTTGCCCTCGGCGATGGCGATGCTGTCGGGATTGGGGGGAATCATTTCATTCACGCCTGTCGGCGGAATTTAGATCTCACCGCGATTATCTATAACAATTCGATCTACGGGCAGACAGGCGGTCAGGTCGCGCCCACAACCCCCTGGGGGAAGAAGAGCACCACGACTCCCTATGGGAATTTAGAACACCCCTTTGATATCGCGCGGTTGGCCATAGCCGCTGGGGCAACCTATGTCGCACGCACCACGAGCTTCGACTTCCCCGATATGGTAAAATTGATCGAGCGTGGCATTGCCCATAAGGGGTTTTCCGTGATCGAAGTGCTCACGCACTGTCCCACGTATTATGGGCGGCTCAACGATCTGCGTGATCCGTACGAGATGCTGCACTTCCTGAAAGAGCATACGGTTCCTGTCGAAGAATGGCAGAGGATGACTGAAGAAGAGCGAGCTGATAAAATAGTGATCGGAGAGCTGCACCGTGAGGAGCGCTCGGAGTTTGTGGAAAGCTATTATCAGCTCATTGCGCAAATGCAAGAGGGGGCCAGCAGGTGAACATGGATGGCCGTTAAGCAAATTCAGCTTAGTGGGGCAGGGGGCCAGGGGCTGGTCTTAGCAGGGATTATCTTAGCCGAAGCGGCGATGCGCGACGGCAAGAACGTTGCGGTCGCGCAAAGCTACGGCCCAGAGGCACGCCTGGGGGCAAGCAAAGCCGAAGTCATCATCTCTACTGAGAAGATCGCTTACCCCCAAGTCACCCAGCTCGATATTCTCCTCTGTCTTTCGCAAGATGCGTTCGACAAATACTTTTCAGCTGTGAATGAGCACACGTTGGTCTTGGTAGATGCGACGCAGGTGCAGGTGCCATCGGTCAAGAGAAACGGTTTCTATAAGCTGCCGTTCGTACGCTCTGCCATCGAGCAGGTTGGCAATAAATTAGTGGCTAATATAGTCGCCTTGGGAGCTCTCAATGCCCTGGCTCAGCTGGTGTCGTGGGAGAGCTTGCACAAGGCGGTAGAGCAGCGCACGCCCGCGAAGTTCCGCGAGCAGAACCTGCGCGCCTTGGAAGTCGGCCGTCAGTTAGCCTATCACGCAAGCCAGACAAAGGAGGTCTGATCTATGGCAACGACAGTAGAGGCCAAACGGGAAGGCGAGCTCAAGATGCTCAAGACCGCGCGGTACTTTTTCGACGTAGCCGCGCAGAAGCTCAAACTGGAAGACAGCTTAGTGGAGTTGTTGCGCTACCCCAAGCGCAAGCTCATCGTGCACTTTCCGGTGCACATGGATGACGGGCGCACTGTCAGCTTTGAGGGCTATCGCGTGCAGTGCCACCCGGTCTTGGGGCCGGGCAAGGGCGGGATTCGCTATCACCCTGACACAACTTTGGATGAGGTTGAAGCCCTCGCCGTGCTTATGAACTGGAAGTGCGCCGTGGCGGGGTTGCCGTTTAGCGGGGCCAAGGGCGGCGTCAAGTGCAACCCCAAGGAGATGTCCGTGGGGGAGATCGAGCGGCTCACGCGACGCTATGCGGCAGAGATCTCGCCGATCATCGGCCCAGATGTCGATATCCCCGCACCCGATGTGTATACGGGCCCGCGCGAGATGGCGTGGATCGTGGACACCATCAGCATGCATAAGAATGGCGAGTTTCTCCCGGGCCTTGTCACCGGCAAGCCCTTGCTCTTAGGCGGTTCGGTGGGGCGTGAGACGGCCACCGCTCGCGGCGGCTTCTTCTGTACCGTGGAAGCCCTTAATCACTTAAAGATGAAGCTTGAAGGAGCGACTGTGGCGATCCAGGGCTATGGCAACGCCGGGTCGTACTACGCCCATTTTGTGCACGAGGCGGGCGCTAAGGTGATCGCCGTCAGCGACTCTCGTGGTGGTATCTATAACAGCAAGGGCTTAGACCCCAAGGCCGTGTTGAATTTTAAGAAGGAGACGGGCACAGTCGTGGGCTTCAAGGACGCCGATAAGATCACGAACGAAGAGCTGTTGGAGCTGGAATGCGATATTCTTGCACCCTCGGCTCTCGAAGATCAATTACATGAGCGCAATGCTTCTAAGGTCAAAGCAAAAGTGATCTGTGAGCTGGCCAACGGCCCGACCACCCAAGAGGCTGACGCGATCTTGCACGATCGCGGTATCTTCGTCATCCCCGATATTTTGGCGAACTCCGGTGGGGTGACGGTCTCGTATTTCGAGTGGGTGCAAGACCGCTATCGGTACTTCTGGGACGCCAAGAAAGTCGATGAGCGTCTCAAGCTCTTTATGACAGAGGCATTCAAGCGCGTTCTGGACATGCATCTCAAGGAGAAAGTAGATATGCGCACCGCGGCGTTCATGACGGCTGTGTCGCGTGTTGCGGAAGCTGCACGAGCTCGCGGGCTGTACGCATAACAGTCAGACCGAGACGCACAAGGGCACGGGGACACCCGTGCCCTATTTTTTCTTAGCGGCTTGCCACACCCCAGTGAGAACAATCGCACTGCCTGCTACTTGTAGCCAGGTGATCGGCTCGTGTAAGACGACAAGAGCGAGAACGAGGGTCACCACAGGAACGAGGTTATTAAAGATAGCAGTACGCGCTGCTCCCAGCTGTTGGACACTGTAGGACCAGATGACGTACGCCAAGGCGATTGATAAGCAGCCCGTGTAGAACAAGCTCCCCCATATGAATGGCGACGCGGAGCGCCAAGGGAATGTCAGCAGGTCCGTCACGGCGAAGGGCCATAGGCCCCAAACTCCTAGCAGGAGCCCTACAGCGGAGACGCGCAACGGCGAATATCGTTCTAATAATCGTTTAGAGAGCACGGTGTAGCCCGCCCAACAGAGCGCGGCGAGCAGCGTGAGACCGTTCCCCATGAGAGAACTGTGTGCGAGGGTTCCCCCCGATGAAGGGCTCCCCATCGTCACGAGCGTTATCCCCACAAATGTTATAAAGATTCCCAGCCAAGTCCTCGCGGTGATCTTCTCCCAGCCGAGCACCCCAGCAAATAATGCCGTCCAGATGGGGATCGTCCCAATCAGCAACGACGAGATCCCTGAGGTCGTCAAGTTGAGTCCGATGACAAAAAGAATTTGATAGAGTGCGTTGCCCAATAGCCCGACGCCCCAGAGCTTGAGCCAATCGTGTAGGGGCATCTTCGGTGTTCCCTCGCGGGCCAGCCAGATAGCGTTCAACACTAAAGCGGCCAGGGTCATGCGCACAGCGTTGAATGCCAGCGGGGGAAACTCGCGGAAAGCAGCCTTCATCACGATAAAATTGGCCCCCCAGATGAGGACAACAAGCCCTAGAAGAAGCTCAGCGACGTACTCTGGCTTTTTGCGCACAGCAGGGATTATAACTTAAATGTCCTTATGGCTCATGGTTGCATCGCCTCTGGCCCTTCGATACACTTCACTCCGTATGAAGACTCTTGAAGAACAGCTTCAGTTTCTCAAGCGTCGTGCCGTGGATATCATCCCGGAGAGCGACTTGATCAAGAAATTAGAGCGATCAGCTCGCACCGGCAAGCCCCTCAGAGTGAAGCTCGGCGTCGACCCCACCAGCCCTGATATTCACATTGGGATCGGCGTCGTATTGCAAAAATTACGCGATTTTCAAGATTTAGGGCATACTGCTGTCTTGATCGTCGGCGATTTTACAGCCCGTATTGGCGATCCCTCCGAGCGCGCTAGCCAACGCAAGATGCTCTCCAAAGAAGAAGTCGAAGCCAATATGCAAGCATACAAAGAGCAAGCTCTCAAGATCTTAGACCCCCAACGCACTGAGTTTCGCTATAACTCTGAATGGCTAGAGAAGATGGACTTTGCCAAGCTGTTGGAGCTTGCTTCTAAATACACGGTTGCAGCGATGCTCGAACGCGATGATTTTGCTAGACGCTTTCAAGCTGGCAGCCCTATCAGTATTGTCGAATTTCTCTACCCCTTGGCCCAGGGCTACGACTCCGTAGCTATCTGTGCCGACGTGGAGCTCGGCGGGACTGACCAGCGCTTTAATCTCTTAGTGGGGCGGGCATTGCAAGAACGCTATGGCCAAGAGCCCCAAGTCTGCTTCATCATGCCTCTGTTAGAGGGCTTGGATGGCGTCAAGAAGATGAGCAAGAGCTATGGGAACTATGTGGGGATTACTGAACCCCCCACCGAGATGTTCGGGAAATTGATGTCCATCCCCGACACGCTCCTAGAAAGATACGTGAAGCTGCTCACGGACTTAGACTGGGAGGAAGTGAAGAAGCTTCACCCCAAGGAGCAGAAACAGAAGATGGCTCACGCCGTCGTGACACGGTATCACTCGAAAGAAGCAGCAGACGCGGCTCTTGAAGAATTTGAGCGAGTCTTTGCCCGCAAGGAGCGCCCCACGGATGTTCCCAAGCTCTATCTTGACAGAAAGCTTCTCAAGCCTGATGGCACGGTCTGGGTTGTTGACTTAATCGCGCCGCTGGCGAAGAGCCGTTCTGAGGCCAAGCGCCTCATCGAGCAAGGGGCGGTCGAGCTCGATGGGGTGAAGATCACGCAGTTTGGCCAACACGTGTTGGTGAAGGACGGGGCACTGTTGCGTCTGGGCAAGCATACGTTCGCTGAAGTCCATCTGAAGGAGTGAGACTGTGGACTGCGTCTTCTGTAAAATCGTGCACGGCGAGCTTTCGGCGTACAGAATCTTCGAAGACTCAGAGACTCTGGCGTTTCTCGATATTCACCCCATGACCGACGGGCACACGTTGGTCATCCCCAAGCAGCACGCCGAACGGCTCTCGGAGCTGCCCCCAGAGCTAGTGGGCAAGCTCTTTCAGACGGTTCAAAAGGTCTCGGCGCAGATCGTTCGTGCCTTGGGCGCTCCAGGGCTCAATATCGGGTTCAACGATGGTCGGGCTGCTGGTCAAGCCGTCCCTCATCTGCATGTGCACATCATCCCGCGCTTTCCCGGCGATGGCGGTGGCTCGATCCACTCGATCATCTATACGCAACACAAGCGTCCACTCGAAGAAATCCATCGGCTGATTGCACATAACTTCTGAATTTGCTATAGTAATTTATCCAATCTATTTGTTTCTAGGCATGCTTCTTTTAAGATAGGGAGGCAGTTGGTGTGCAAGGCGAGTTGAAGTTGGTAGCAGGGAACTCCAATCGCGCTCTGGCACAGGAGATTAGCGAGCACCTGGGGATCAAACTCACGGACTCCGAGGTCGGGAGATTCCCTGACGGCGAGATCAGTGTACACATTAAAGAGACTGTCCGGGGCGCAGATGTCTGCGTCATACAGTCCACGTGCCCTCCGGTCAATGAGAATCTCATGGAGCTTCTCTTGATCATTGACGCGCTCAAGCGCGCATCCGCCGAGCGTGTCACGGCGGTCATCCCGTACTACGGCTACGCGCGTCAAGACAGAAAGCATATCGGGCGTGTGCCCATCAGTGCGAAACTCGTCGCCAATATGATCGTCACGGCAGGAGCAGACAGGGTGCTGACGCTCGATCTGCCCGCCGGGCAGATCCAAGGGTTTTTTGATGTCCCCGTTGACAATCTCCGCGGGGACCCCATATTAGCAGATTATTTTCGCCATCAGAATTTAGAGAACACGGTGATTGTCGCTCCCGATGTCGGGGCGGCCAAGCGTGCTCGCGCCGTTGCCGAACGGTTAGGGTTGCCCTTGGCAATCGTCGAGAAGAGCCGGGTCAGCCCCACAGAAGTGCGTGCACTCAATATCATCGGCAACGTAGAAGGCAAGCGCGCTATCTTAATAGACGATATTCTTGCCACTGGTGGGACAGTGATAGAAGCCACAAATTTGCTGTTGGAATATGGGGCGCGTGAGGTCTTGGCGGCATTCACTCACGGGGTTTTTGCGGGCGATGCCGTGCGCAAATTAGAAGCGTCGCCTGTGAAGAGGGTGATCGTGACCAACACGATCCCCGTGCCTCACAGCCCTAAGATCGAAGCGATCTCGGTGGGTGTGCTGCTTGCCGAGACGATCAAGCGCATCCATGCTCAAGAATCGGTCAGCGAGATGTTTCCACACTATTAGAGAATGAGAAACGGAGGAGATTCTTATGGACTACACGATCAAAGCGGAGCCGCGTGGGAGCAAGCCCAATCCGCGTGCGCTCCGTCGCCAAGGACGCATCCCGGGCGTGCTCTACGGGCATGAGGTCAACCAGCCTATCGCTGTGAATGCCAGAGAGTTGGAGAAGCTGCTCGCTCGCATCACTCGCAGTTCGCGGATCACTGTGGAGCTGAACGGCAAGAGATTGGCCACTTTCATCAAGGAGATCCAATATGACCCGTTGACGGATCGTGTCATTCATATAGATCTCTATCATCCGGCACCGGATCGGCCGGTGACGGTTGAAGTTCCGGTACGGCTTCGTGGTGAGGCCAAGGGGCGGAAGGAGGGCGGTGTCCTCCAGCTTCTCCGCGACGTCGTCAGGGTGCAGGGAATGATAGAGCAAATCCCTGAAGTCATTGAAATTGATGTCAGCGAGCTAGGAGTCGGCCAAGCCGTGCATGTGAACGAGCTGAAGCTTGAGGGCGTGCGCGTGCTGACGCCAGGGGAGGCGACAATTGTAACAGTCGTGGCGCCGCGCAAGGAGGAGGCCGTGGCTGCAGCTGTGCCGGGTGTTGAAGGTGCGGCTGTGCCTGCGGAAGGTGCAGTTGCAGGGGGTGCGGCTCCTGCTGCTCCGGCGGCGGCTCCCCCAGCAGAAGAGAAGAAGCCTTCTGAGAAGGGCAAGGAGAAGGCCAAGAAATAATCACTGTGAAGGCCGTCATCGGCTTGGGCAACCCAGGCAAAGCATACGAGCGCACGCGCCACAATATGGGCCGTCTGGCCGTGCGCTCGTTCCTTGAGCGCTTCCCTCAGTTCCATAAGACAGAGCACGACTTCTCCGTCGTCTATCGTCTGAGCGATCCCGTCGTTGTTGTCGAACCCTTGACCTACATGAACGTGAGCGGGGTCGCTGTCAAAGAGATCTTTCAGATATACTCAATAGTCCCCCAAGACTGTTTGATCGTCTACGATGACTATGCGATTCCGTTTGGGAAATTGCGAGCGCGCAAGGGCGGGAGTGCTGGAGGGCATCATGGGATGCAGTCGGTCATTGAAGAACTGCAGACCGAAGAGATTCCCCGGTTGCGCATCGGGATCGGCACCGATCAGCCCTTGTCAGACTTAGTTGACTATGTCTTAGGTGAGTTTACTCCAGAGGAGCAGGCGAGGCTGCCAGAGATCCTCGCGCGTGCTGCAGATGCCATAGAGTGCTTCATTCAGACGGATATCGAGACGGTGATGAACAGATTTAACGCTGCATTGTGAGCTATTTCATCACGAAGTCCAGCAGCAAGAGAACAAACATGAGTGGGAGCAGCAGCTCACACAGGATGTCAGATAAAGCCAACAAGCCTTCTACGGAGGGCCAGCGCTCCAGTTTCTTATCTGCTCGCTTGATGACTGTACCCCCTAGAGCGAAGAAGATCAGCAAGATTATGGCGAGTATCAAGAAATTCCCTGATACTTTAGGCCACGTGCGCCATCCAACATAGGCTGTCATTCCAAGGAGTGCAGCTGTTAACCCCAGAGAGAGCCATCTAAACCATTCCACTCGCTGGCAAAGGCCCTGTTGTTGTGGTTCTGATGCTTCTTCCCCTTTCAAGGAGATCGATCTCATCAGGTATCTGCTTGCGAATAGTACGATGGGCAAGCTGAAAACAGCAGCTATGAGAAAGAACCACGCTGCTGGAGGATCATGAAAACCAACATGAGCTATTAAGGCACTTGCAGCTAATATAAATGATGTTGTTAGGGCTCTCTCTATCGCTGGTACTGCTGGTGAGGGTAAGAAGGCTATGCCAGCCACTACAGCTAATACGGCTGTAGATCCCAAGCTTATATATAAGCCTAGTGGGACCTTCCAAATGAGATAGAAAGTAGCTCCAGCTAGAATCACTATGGCGAAGAACAAGCTGAGCAGTCTTCCTCTCTGATTCATAAACTTCACCTGTTTTGGGATCATTTTATACCGTCCCCCCTCACAGCGGCAAATGACAGAATAACCCCCAGAGCAATAGACAGATACGCGGCACTGGTCACGCGCAATGCCGGCGGCAACGAGAACGTTATCGTATGAGCAGGAATCCAAAACAAAATGAGAGAAACAAAGACGATCTTGGCCCAGCGACGTGTCTCGGGTTTGCCAAGAACTTCCCACGGCCAGCAGAACCCGTGCACTATGATCGTATCGAGCCAGTAGTGCGTGAACATCATGAAGAACGCATAGCCCCCAATCAGATTGATCCACACGCTCATCCAAAACGGCGTCGCCGGAACCCATAAGTGGCTTGTCGAGATCGCTTGAACTCCACCGGCAACAAACGGGAACGCTGCGGTAAACCATAGCCCAAATACTCCCCAGACGAGAAACCGTATAGCTATCTTATCGGGAACCCAATGCCCTGTCGTCAAGCGATGTTTCAAGCACTCCCCAAACGTCGCAAGAAGCGCGATCTTCGCAAACCCCATTGGATAGGGATAAGTCTCGGTGAGCTTAATGAAGAGCTCGTTCTGGAAGATGATGAACGCCGTGATCGCTCCCAGATAGGCAACGCCTACACCATCGGAGAGTCTCACCCTGGCCTCCTTGAATAATTTTTATAAGATATACCGACTTAAATCCAAATCTTCGACGATCCCCTTGAGTTTCGCTTGCACATACGCAGCGTCGATCGTGAACGTCTTAGGCTCAGGGAGATCGCATGTCTCAAATGCGATGTCTTCCATCAATTTCTCCATCACGGTGTGCAGGCGCCGTGCCCCGATGTTCTCCAATCGCTCATTCAGTCGAAATGCGATCTCGGCGATCGCGTCGAGCGCATCTTCGGTGAATTCGAGATGCAGCCCTTCGGTAGCCATAAGGGCTTGATATTGTTTCGTCAGGGCGTCTTCGGGTTCTTTGAGGATCCTACGAAAGTCTTCTTTGGTGAGGGGCTTCAGCTCAACTCGAATGGGCAACCGCCCCTGAAGCTCAGGGATGAGATCGGACGGCTTGGCCATGGTGAACGCGCCCGCGGCAATGAACAGAATATTATCAGTTCGGATATTGCCGTAGCGCGTGCGCACCGTCGAGCCCTCCAAGATGGGCAGGAGATCGCGCTGCACGCCCTGACGCGAGACCCCTGGCCCGTAGCGCTCTTCGCGGCCTCCCGCAGCGATCTTGTCCAGTTCGTCTATGAAGATGATCCCCGTCTCTTCAGCGCGCTGGAGGGCTTGGCGCTTGATCTCGTCGTGATTGATAAGCTTATCTGCTTCTTGGTTGAAGAGCACTTCGCGGGCTTCTCTGATTTTGAGTCTCTTATTAATAAAGACCGGGGGCATGAATTTCTCTAATAATTCCCCCATGTCTACCCCCATCTGCTCGATGCCCTCGGGAGAGATCACATTCACTTGGGAGAAGGGCGACTCACGCTTCACTCGGATCTCAATGTAATGGTCTTCTAGCTGGCCTGCTCGTAATCGCTCTCGAAATCGTTCCCGGGTGTGCTGCCACGAGGTACGACGCTCTTCGTCAGCGCCAACGGGTGCTGCGCCGACCAGCGCGTCTAAGATGCGCTCTTCAACGGCACGTTCGGCCTCGTGCTTGATCTTCTCGATCGCTTCCTGGCGCACCATCTGCACGCTGACCTCAACCAGATCGCGCACCATGGACTCGACATCGCGCCCTACGTACCCCACTTCCGTGTATTTGGTCGCCTCAACTTTTAAGAACGGGGCCTTGACCAAGCTCGCTAATCGTCGGGAGATCTCGGTCTTGCCCACCCCTGTGGGGCCGATCATCAGGATATTCTTGGGCAAGATCTCTTTCTTGATAGGATCGCGCACGCGCATCCGACGCACGCGGTTCCTCAAGGCGATGGCCACCGCCCGCTTCGCTTCCTCCTGCCCCACAATATATCTATCGAGCTCGGCAACGATCTGCCGCGGTGATAGCTCTTGTGCGTTCGTATGCTCTTGAGAGAACGCGTTGATCTCTATAATCTCTGCCATTGCTCACCACTCAAGCTTTTCTAGAGAGATATTTTGGTTTGTGTAGATATCTAATGACCCGGCGATCTCAAGGGCCTTACGAGCGATCTCCTCGATAGGGAGCTTGGTGTTTTGGCGCAGGGCCTTCGCGGCAGCCAGCGCATACGCTCCCCCAGACCCTAACCCAACTAATTCATCGTCGGGCTCGACCACATCCCCAGCCCCGGAGATCACCAAGAGCGCTTCGGAATTAGCGACAGCCATCATCGCTTCGAGACGTCTCAGGACGCGATCCGTGCGCCAATCCTTCGTCAGCTCTACGGCTGCCCGCTTGAGGTTCCCACTGAACTCCTTCAGCTTGTTCTCAAAGCGCTCAAAGAGCGTGATGGCGTCGGCCGTCGCCCCAGCAAAGCCAACCAACACCTGATCGTTATAGATCTTGCGAACTTTCCTTGCTGTGCCCTTAATGACGATGTTGTTGAGCGTGGCTTGGCCATCGGAAGCGATCACAGCACACCGTTCTTGAGCAGATCGAATAGCCAAAATGGTCGTTCCATGTATGATCGTTTTCACGTGACCATTCTAGCGATGCCAGGGCATGATCGCAAGCGCAGAAGCTCAACGCCACTCGAACTTCTGTATGCGATGGTTGTCTGAGTCAGCGATATAGATAAAACTCTGATAGACTGCAACCCCCTTGGGAGCTTGAAACTCCCCGGGGGTGTTGCCCTCCTTGCCCCACAGCGTGAGAAGATTCCCCCCAGTGTCGAAGACTTGAATTCGATTATGTCCTTGATCGGTCACGTAAATGCGCTGAGTGCTGTCTATAGCGAGATGATACGGCCGGCGCATCTGGGTGTCAGCAGTGCCTGGGCC